>WGEI01000028.1 GCA_015492875.1 Anaerolineae bacterium
ACTCATATCTGTGCCGTAGATGTCGTTATCAATGCTAGCGGGCACGCCAACCACTGGCTCACCTAGCCGATGGAGCGCCATCGCACCGCGCATACTACCATCGCCGCCAATCACAATGACGCCTTCAATGCCGCGCTCATTGAGCCGCCGCACGCCTTTGCGCTGCCCCATTTCTGTTTTGAATTCTTCGTTACGGGCCGTTTGTAAAATTGTGCCGCCACGCTGCAAAATACCACTGACTTCACGGCTGGTGAGTAAGTGCATATCACCAGCTAACAGGCCGGCGTAGGCTTGCCTAATCCCGTAAACTTCCATATTGCGCTCTATGCCTGTCCGTGTTACCGCGCGGATGGCGGCATTCATACCCGGCGCGTCACCACCACTTGTCATTACAGCGACTCGCTTCATCGCTTGCGCTCTCCTATCCCGTGCTGGCAAAGTCATCAATGTAAGATGGTTGATTTAATCGTTTAATTGTGCCCTATAAAATAAACCCATCGCCCCCATTTTAGTTGCTAATTGGCCTGCTGACAAAGCGTAGTTTACTAGCCTCATAATGGCGATAACCGTCAATTTTCCTCAGGAATTTCATCGATATAAATCTCGCTGCCATTTTTTACCTGTTCAAGCTCTTTCAGCAAGGCCTCACTATAACAGGTTGTATCTTCAGTAAACTCTAGGCAATGCTGTTCACCGTCTTCTGCCTCGATGATAAAGCTGAACGTATCCCGACCCGGATGCGAGATTAATACCCCGTGAATTCTCCGCAACCGCCGCACATCGCGCTCGCTATCGTCTGTACGATGAAAATGAATTGTGATGTGGTAGCGAGGCCCCTTGATTTCATGATTATCTGGCAGCTCTAGCACCGCAGCATCGGGTTGTTGTGCCCAATCTGGCTCGTCATCCACAGCTGTATTAGCCTCATGTGCAGGTGCAGGGCGATGCCCATTCCCATTCACGGCTTGGTGATTATGAATGGCCGCCGTCGCGTCTTCTGGCGGTCGCCAATCGTCATCTCCCCCCCCCCACTTGGGTGGCGGATTATCACTCTCTTGATAGAAGGTGTCTTCTTCTTCATCCGCGAGGATGATACGGAAGTTTTGGCTCATACTATTGATGCGGATTTGCAGCGATTCATTGCGCAAGTCAACCTCTCCAGTGATGAAGACAATCTCGCCCTCTTCCAGCCGCCAGTTATTCTCTTCAAATTGCTGCTCGATAGTGTGCCATATGCGCGGGAAGGCAACACAAGAGATATGTTCTGCGGTCTCATGCCAATCTTCCAGCGTGATAATCGCCATCATATCGCCTTGCTTGGTGGTGATTTTGCGCAACTCCAGTATCTCGCCAGCAATGCGCACATTTTGGCCAACTGGCGGCATATCCGCATTTTTTAATCGACTAACATCTGCGGTTTTTAGCGCTTTCAACATATCACGGTACGGGTCAACTGGGCGGCCTGTCAAATAAAGCCCAACAAGCTCTTTTTCCCACCGCAACATTTCACGACGGCTGACCTCTTCGACAGTTGGCAGACTATCCAGAATATCATCGACTACTTGTTGCTCGCTTCCGCCGAACATCGTCATTTGGCCAACTGCTTGGTCTTTATGGTAAGTTTGGCTATATTGCATGATGCGGTCTAATGCTGCCAGTAACGTAGCGCGCTTCCCAAGTGCTTGTAACGCCCCCGCACGTATCAGGCTCTCTAACGTGCGCTTGCCAACCTGTGTGAGGTCTACCCGCTGGCAAAAATCTTGTAAATCTTTGAAGGGGCCATCTTCTTTACGCGCTTCAATAATGTGCTCGATGCCGCTGACGCTGGCGTTTTTAATCGCTGCTAACCCAAAACGGATGGCGCGCTCGCCATTGTCTTGCCGCTCAATTTCAAAATCGATGAAACTATAATTGACATCTGGTGGCAAAACAGGAATGCCAAGACGCCGACACTCCTCAAGGAATGTCGTGACTTTGTTCATATCATCCCGCTGCACAATCAGAAGCGCGGTCATGTACTCATGGGGATAGTGGCATTTCAAGAATGCCGTTTGCACGGTGATGACCGCATAATCTGCCGCGTGGCTTTTGTTAAAACCGTAATTGGCGAAGAACTCAATATCGTCAAAAATGCGCTCTGCGACTTTTTCAGGGATGCCATTCTTCGGGCCTCGCTCCAAAAAGATGTCGCGGTGTTTCTTAAGCTCTTTCGCCTTTTTCTTAGAGACCGCTCGCCGCATCAAATCCGCTTCGCCCAGCTCATAGCCAAATAGCTCGGAAGCGATTTGCATAATCTGCTCTTGGTAAAC
>WGEI01000029.1 GCA_015492875.1 Anaerolineae bacterium
CACCAGTGCCAACCCCCACCCTCGACCCGTCGCTGGTGCGCACGGACTTAGCGCAACTTCAGTTTATCATCGACGATGTGCAAGCCCAGCGCGGCGCATATAGTATTCTCAACCGCTATTGGAATGATGCCGCGCAAGCAGGGCAAACGCTAGGTTGTCGAGAGCCGCAGCCCATCGTGCCCGATAACTACGTCATCAACGAGCGTGTGGCAGAGCTGTATCCCGATATTGAAACAGCGGCGGAGAATGTCAATCTTGGCCTAGACCTGTTGCGGCAGGGGTGGGATATGTTCGCCCAATCTTGCGCCAATAACACGCTCATTCAAGATGCGCAGCTTGGCCTGACCATTGTTTCGACGGCGGGGCAGGCCTTCTCCACCGCCAACGACCTGCTCATCAATCAACGCCCCTAGCCCAATTCGGCAAAACGTACCCAATCAAGCCCCCAAAATCTTGGGGGCTTTTCCACTTCTATCACTGTGCTTATATAATCTGTGTTATAATCCGCTTGTTAGACGCAGAAATAAGGCCATATTGCGCTAAAAGGAGCGTTGTAATGGGTAGTATTAGTGCTGTTATTGGCGGCATAGCCTTTCTTGGCTTCCTGCTATTTTTATTAGGTATCGGCCTAGTTGTCTTGGCCACGTCACAGGGGCGGTCACCACGCGGGGGCGTGTTGTTGGCGATTGTCGGTCTTGTTGGCGGTATTTTATTCAGTATCGTCAGTCAAGGCATCCTCGTTATCGAGCCGACACAAGTCGGTGTTGTCGTCAACGTGCTTTCCGGCGATTTGGAAGACCCGCCGCGCGGCCCCGGCACATCGATCATCATTCCCGGCCTTCAAGAGGTTTTCGTTTACCCCACTGAACAACAAGAATACACCATGTCCGGTATCCCCACCGAAGGCCGCGTGCAGGGTAATGATGCTGTCGAAGCCTTGACCAATGATGGGCAGGTGGTCTTTGTCGATGTCACCGTGCTCTACCGCATTGAGCCAGAAAACGCCAACATCGTCCATGTCAACTGGCGTAATCGCTATGAAGATGACTTCATCCGCCCGACTGTGCGCGCTATTGTCCGCGATATTGTTTCCCAGTTTAGGGCAGAGGATATTTACGGCGTCTCCCGCGAGATGATGGGCGGCCAAATCGAAGAGCGCCTGCGCGAACGTATGGACGCACAAGGCTTGACCCTCACTGCTTTCCTCGTGCGCCGCATTCAGTTCAGTGAAGAATTCGCCGCTTCCATTGAGCAAAAGCAAATTGCTGACCAAGAAGCCCAACGTGCGCAAATTCTCGTTGAACAGCAGCGCCAAGAGGCCGAGCGCGTCCGCGTTCAAGCACAAGGTGAGCGCGATGCGGCAATCGCCCGTGCCGAAGGTGAAGCGCAAGCCATCATCTTGCGCGCCCAAGCGCAAGCCGAAGCCCTCCGTTTGGTCAGCCAGCAAATTGCGGCCAACCCGAACTTGATTCAATATCTATACGTCCAGAACTTGGCGGATAATATCAATATCGCCCTTGTGCCCAGCAACTCGCCATTCCTGTTTAATCTGGATAGTTTCGTTGATTTGGGCGAGGACTTTATCCCGCCAGAAGTGCCAGAGGCCGATTTGCCCACTCTCACCGATAACACCGCACCTGTAGAAGAGGACGGCAACTAGCGCACTGCTGAAGTGGCACTATCACGGGGTTGCACCATGCAGCCCCGTTTTTGCTTATCGGCGCGGCCAAAATTCTAACCGTTTTTTGCTTGACGCCCTCGAAGCCCCGTGCTATGCTGTACGCCGTACAACATAACCCAACTTGCTTGAGCAGGGTGCGCTAACGCCCGGATGCGTGGCGCACAATGGGGGAAGTCCGGTGGCCGTTTAATCAAACGGGAGTCCGGCGCTGTCCCGCAACGGTAACGGCAAACCATCATGCCGAAGCCCGAATACCCGCCTTGCTCTGGCTCGTGAAACCTTCGTGGAGAAAGGGGGCGCGAGCGTGGAACAGTGCATCCGCAAACTTTCCCGCTGCCCGGCGGTTTTTTTCATGTCGGCGCGGCCTTCCACCGCTACTCATCCCCTCTCAGCGAAGTCGCTTAGATGCTTTAACAACTGTTTGAGGAGGATGTTCCAATGTATAAACGCTTATTAAGCGGCTTGTTGCTGGTGATTTTCGCTTTGTTCAGCAGCGCTGTTTTGGCACAAGACGCCGTGAATGTTGTCGATAGTTGTGTAGATGATTTTGACCCAGAAATAGACTATTTCCCCGATAAAATCGAAGTAGAATATGCCGAAGGCTTTTCGGTGGAATATCACAATAACTATAAACTGGTCTCCGTCCAGCCATGGCCAAACGCCACCGAAGACGAATGGCAACAATATGTCCTCGTACAGTGTGGCACGCCCGCCCCAGAAGATTTGGCCGACCTGCCAGTCATTGAAGTGCCTGTGAACCGCTTTGTCGCCACTGCCACCACTATGCTCCCCCATCTACAAGCGCAAGGCGTCCTTGACCGCCTCGTCGGGATTGATACTGTGCTTTATACCAACACACAGGCCGTCATCGAGCGCTTTGAAGCGGGCGAACTGGTCGAAGTTGCCCCCGGCGGCATGGGCGAAATCAATGTGGAAATTGTCCTAGACCTAGAGCCAGATGTCGTCATGGCGCAGCAGTTTTGGTCGGGCGGCACAACCTACAGCGCGCTTGAAGAAGCTGGCGTGCCCTTCGTCGTCAATAGCGATTATGCCGATACTTCCCCGCTGGGGCAGGCCGAATGGGGCAAATATATCTCCCTCTTCTTCAATACCGAAGCCCGCGCCAATGAGGCCTTTGCTGGCGTAGCAGAGCGCTACAATGAGCTGGTTGAACTGGCCTCCGCAGTAGAGGAACGCCCGACAGTCATCGCCGGCAGCCCCTATGAGGGCACGTGGTACGTCGCCGCTGGCGATAGCTACCTCGCGCAATTGCTGGCCGATGCCGGCGCAAATTATATCTTCGCTGATGTTGAAGGTACAAGCGTCCCTATGGATTTTGAAGCCGTACTAGAGCAGGGCATTGACGCTGATTACTGGGTCAATATCAACCAATTTTGGGCGACAACCGAAGATATGCTCGCGGCAGATGAGCGCTTTGCTGAATTCACCGCCTTCCAGAATGGCAACCTGTGGAACAATAACCGGATTATGAATGCGAACGGCGGCAACGCTTACTTTGAGGACGGCGTGGCCAACCCTGACCAACTTCTCGCCGACCTCATCGCAATTTTCCACACGGACTTGTTGCCCGACCATGAATTTGTCTACTATCAGCAGCTGGCCTCTTCAGCCGCTGAGTAGAAGAGAGCTTTAACGACCTTTACACCTGCGCGGTGGGGTGCGCCTGGCCCGCCGCGCTTTTTTATCCGATGATGCTATAGTGCGCCGTCATCCCCAGCCTACATTTTTGGCGTAAATCTGCAATAATTAGGGAATAAGGAAACTCAGCCCATGCCTTGTATCTCTTGAGGCGTTGGCTTAACATTGAAGAGTGTCGTATGAGTGAAATTTCCGCTGCCGATAATTTATCTATCGAAATTCAACCCCAGCATTGGCGTTTAATCTCAAATGGCTTTGAGACGGCGCAGGTGATTGCTGAGGCGGCTTCTGGCCAACCTTTGCGCTTCTCCCATACCTTTGCCACCAAACGCCGCCTGCCGGCAACGGGGATTTTGCCATCTGACCAAGTTCAACAGGTGGTTATTGGCTGGTCACAGCAGGATGAGGCGTGGCATTTGGGCTTAGTGCTCAGTCCAGAGCTTGCCGAAGTGCGCGGTAGCCGCTGGTGTGAATTGGCGCGCTGGCCAGACCCAGACGCCAATCTATTCTTAGGGTTGGCCAAAGATGCTGGCCAATACCTCGCACAAGTCCTCCAACGTCCCTTGAACATCATTCACCCCCAGCCCAACCAACAATCCGCCCCGCCGCCACCGAAGAAGCCGCTACCGTTATCCTTAGGGCTTTGGCGCTTTGAAGAAACCGCTGAGGGCTATCAATTCAAATTATCGTCCCGTTGGAAAATTGGGCGCTTGACGCGGGCGGCATGGTATCTTTTCTGGGCGGCAATTTACTTCATCATCTCAATAGCCACATTGACGCGTGGCCTCGCCCTGCCTAATGCCGGTACGATGCTGCCTAATCCGGCTATTTTGCCCTATTTGGGCATCGCTTCTGGCGTGCTATTGGTGCTATTCGCGCTTTATCAAGTATATGTTGCCATCACTCAAACCGATACAATCATCATTGACCCACAGGCACAACTGATATTCGCCCGTCGTGGCCGCCGTGAGCATTGGCGACTAGCAGGGGCAGAAGTGCAGTCGGTTTATGTCACACAGGTTTTAGACCGTGACCCCAAAAAGCATATTGCCCATCATACCGAGATTAACTTACAGGGCGAAAATGGCCGCTTTATCTATATTGCTCATCATGACCAACCCGTGACAGTTGCCCCCCTGCCAGAAGGTCTGGCATTGGAAGATGCCATTGTGCCCCTCTCGCCGCGTTTGGCCTTCAGCGATGCTATGCACATTGGCCTCTATATTGCCGAAGCGCTAGGCCGCCGCCCCTGCTACTATGACCAACGGGTGAAATAACATGCGAGCCGGTGTTGATTATATTGGCGTCGGCGTCGGCGCGATGGTGTTCAATGATAAGGGCGAAGTCTTTCTCTCCCAGCGGGGGCCAAAAGCGAGCAATGAACGTGGTACGTGGGAGTTTCCCGGCGGCAAGGTGGATTTTGGCGAGCGATTAATCGATGCGATTGTGCGCGAGTTCGCCGAGGAATACAGTATGCAAATCGCAGTGCTTGAGCTATTGGGCGTTGATGACCACATTTTGCCCGATGAAGGCCAGCACTGGATTTCGCCAACGTATATCGCCCGACATGTCGACGGCGCGCCCCGCATTATGGAGCCGGAAAAGTGCATAGCCATTGGCTGGTTTTCACTGGCCGCTTTGCCCCAGCCGCTCTCTGTCATTACCCAATCTGATGTGCGTGCCTACCAACGCCGTTATGGTATGCTGCCACCTTTTGATAAATAGCAGTATATAAAAATAGTAAAAATAGCCCATTTTTAAGGAAAGCTTATTGCATCTTATACCAAATTTATGCTACACTACTACTAGCTGCATAAGGTAGCCCCAAGCATGTTTGGTTTCATTTAGGAGGTATTATTATGCTGTACGCACCACGTAATGAAGAAGGCCAAGGTCTGGTCGAATACGCTCTTATCTTGGTCCTCGTGGCCGTCGTTGTGATTGTTATTCTGGCCTTGCTCGGCCCGGCAATCGGCAACATCTTCAGCAACATTGTGACCGCGCTGAACGGCGGCTAATTCAAACCAACATGTTGCAAAAGGGGCGGCCTACGGGTCGCCCTTTGCATTTCTACGCGCGATTGATTCCCCTACGTTATTGACGCCAGATGAATAATGGTCACGCCGTTCCCCCCTTCGTTGGGGCGGCCTTCCTCGATTTTGGCGATTAATGGGTGGCTGCTGAGGTAATCGCGCACCGCCGTTCTCAAGCGCCCGGTGCCCTTCCCATGAATGATGCGGCCAAACGGCAAGCCAGCGGTATAGGCCGCATCGACATAGCGGTCGAGCTTCTCAAGCGCCGTTTCTACCCGATCTCCCCGCAAATCCAGCTCCAGCCCCGGCGATTCTGCCTTTGGTCGTGGGTCGCTGCTTGGTGCATAACTTCTCTTCCGCCCGCGCTCGCGCTCGGTGGCACGCTTTTCACTACGGGTGCGCTTGCGCATATCGCGGTACTTCGCTCGCACCCGCAAGTTGCCAACTTGCACCTGTGCCTCTTTATCATCCAGTTCGGTGATGACGCCCTCAGAATTGAGCGTTTCTAGCCAAACGGTATCGCCCAGTTTGGGTATCCAGTCAATATCTTCGGGCATGTCGATGGCGTCATCGTCTAGCGGCTCTTGCGTCCATTCTGAGAGCTTATCGACTGCCGCTTGCAGGGCATGGACGGTCTCTAAGGGCATCTTGGCTGATTGCATCTCGCGGCGTAAGCGCTTCAGCTCCTTGCGGAATTCATCGAGTTCGCCTTCTGCGTTACGGCGTGCTGCGGCCAGAATATCGCGCCGTTCATCCTCGATTTTATCCAGCCGTGCAGTGAGTTCTTCGCGCTTTGCGGCCAATTCCTCCCGTAGCTGTTCGATTTCTTCGTGCGCTTCACGGATTTCCACCCGCGTCCGTTGAATTTCGTCTAGCAGGTCATCTGCCGCTAGGTCTTCTGTCGCCACCATCTCGCGGGCGGCATTGATGATGTCTTCGGGTAAGCCTAACCGCCGCGCAATCTGTAGTGCATTAGAGCGCCCCGGCACGCCGATAATCAGGCGATAAGTCGGCGCGAGCGTCTCAAGGTCAAACTCCACGCTGGCATTACGCACGCCGTGCGTCTCTACGCTATAGACCTTCAACTCTGGATGGTGTGTGCTGACCATACAGGTGACGCCCCGCTGCACCAAATAGGTGAGAATGGCGCGGGCGAGGGCAGAGCCTTCTGCCGGGTCTGTACCAGCGCCCAACTCATCTAAAATCACCAGCGAACGGTTATTGCATTCCCGCAAAATGCTGATGATATTGGTCATATGCGCTGAGAAGGTGCTGAGCGATTGCTCAATGCTTTGCTCATCGCCAATATCTGCGAATATGCCTTCGAACACGCTCAAGCGGGCGCTATCTGCGGGGAGCTGTAACCCGCTTTGCGCCATCAGCGTGAGCAGGCCGACCGTCTTCAACGAGACCGTTTTGCCGCCCGTATTGGGGCCAGTAACGACGAGCGCCCAGGTATCATCGCCAAACTCTACGTCAATCGGCACAATCCGCCCCTTCAGCAGGGGATGGCGCGCACCTTTCAGGTCAATGGTGCTGCCGGGATGGCCATTTGGGCGCGGTGTGAAGCCCAAAAGCTCTGGCTGTACGGCGTTTAGCTCCTCTGCATAGCGGGCGCGGGCAAAAGTAAAATCGAGATACCCCAGCACCTCAACCGTCCGCGCAATGTTCTCCGCTTGGCCACCAATCGCTTCGGTCAACTCGCGCAAGATGCGCAAAATCTCTTTTTCCTCGTCGAGTTGTAGCTCGCGCCATTTGTTATTAAGCTCCACCGTGTCCAGCGGCTCAATGAATAGCGTCGCCCCGCTCGATGACGAATCGTGCACAATGCCCTTGATTTTCCCCTTATGCTCGGCCTTTAACGGCACAACATAACGCCCGTTGCGCATGGTGACGATATGTTCCTGCAATAGGGGGGCGTTGGCTTTCGATTGGACAATGCGGTTGAGTTTACTCTGGAGACGCTCAAAAGCTTGCTTGAGGTCACGGCGGATGATGGCTAAACGGGGGCTGGCGGTGTCCATCACTTCGGCGTTATCGTCGATGCTGCGGGCGATGGCCTCTTGCAGGTCATTGCACTCTTCAACCTCCGAAGCGATTTCTGCCAATAAGGGGAAGTGCCCCTTCATATGCCCCAACATGCGCTTCAGCGTTGTGCCGCGCCGCAGTGTATAGCGAATATCCAATAGGACATTTGGCTCGATGATGACGCCTCGTTGCGCATTGAGGACAACCTCGCGCACATCGCGCGCCCCCCCCATGCTGATGCTACTGTTTTGCTCCAAAAGTTCACGCGCTTCGGCAGTTTCCCGTTGCCAAATGCGCGCTTCATCTAAATCGGTTGTTGGCAGCCACTCGCGGGCAATCTCTGCCCCGGCCCCAAAGGAGGTATGTGCCGCCACGCGCTCCATGATTTTATGCAGCTCTAAAGTCTGCGCTGATTTCTCGCTAATCATTGTTGTTTCGTTTTCTCCATTTCAGCGGGTCATTGTATTAAAACATATAGTCTCTGTCAATTGCTAAGGTTTTTAGTGGTTCATAAAAGGTCAATTTCGCTGTTCTGTGCACAAGTTCTTACGATTTCCTTACAACCTTGCTGCGCTACGTAATAAATGCCCTGCTGTTACCATCCGTAAGAGTGTAAGGTAGCCTACCAATGAAAGGGGATTGGGCGCATGTTATACGATGCTATCGTGATAGGTTCGGGACAAGCGGGACCGTTTTTAGCAGCAGATTTAGCCAATGAGGGACAACGTGTTGCGCTGATTGAGGGGGATAAAATCGGTGGTACATGTGTGAACTATGGTTGTACGCCGAGTAAAACGCTGATTGCTAGCGCCCGTGCGGCTTATGTTG
>WGEI01000030.1 GCA_015492875.1 Anaerolineae bacterium
ATAAGAGACAGGTAGCGGCGTTCGGGCAAATTTTACCGCAAAATGTTCTAGATATTCCACCACACGGCTCAATTAACGTCCACGCTTCACTATTGCCGCGTTGGCGGGGGGCGGCGCCCATTCAGGCGGCAATACGTGCGGGAGATAAAGAAACAGGTATTACCATTATGCTGATGGATGCGGGTTTAGATACTGGCCCCATGTTGTCACAGCGGGCTATTGCGATTGCGCCTGAGGAAACGGGGCAGTCACTGCATGATAAGCTAGCACAGTTGGGGGCAGAATTACTGATTGAAGCCTTGCCGCAATATCTCAATGGCGAGATTAAGCCCACGCCACAACCAGAAGAAGGCGTCACCTATGCCCCGCAAATCAAGAAAGAAGATGGGCTTATCGATTGGGGGCAAAGCGCAGAAGACATTGAGCGGCAAGTGCGCGCTTTTACTCCATGGCCGGGCACTTTTACATTTTGGAACAGCACACAACTCAAAATACATCGGGGAGAAGTGATGAAGGGCAATGCGCCAGCGGGCAATGTCGTGGCGATTGGCGAGCAGATAGCTGTTGGCACAGGCGAGGGGCTTTTTGTTCTAAAGCAAGTGCAGCCTGCGGGTAAAAAAATCATGGATATTGATGCGTTTTTACGAGGACATCAAGAATTCATTGGAGCGCAGCTGGAGAATGTCTGAATATCCGATTGACCTTGAGCGATTGCCAGCATTGGCAGCGGCACAGCATGATGAATTTAAGGTATTGCGCTACCAACTTGAGGCGATTGACCATGTCAGTGACGAAGCGCTAGATAAATGGGTCAATGAAATCGCCATGCCCATTATTGAGGCTATAGATTGTACAGCATGTGCGAACTGCTGCCGTCAGCTCGATGTATATCTTGTGCCTGAAGATAGAGAGCGGCTGGCACAAGTTGTGCCGAATGTCGATGATTTGCTTGAATACGAGCGGGCTAAGCAAGTTGGTGAATGGGCTTGTATTGGTGAAAAGCCTTGTCCTTTATTGCATAACAAACGTTGCTCCGTTTATGCGTACCGTCCACAAAGCTGCCGACTATACCCGCAATTTACGCCTGATTTTAGGTGGGTTATCGGCGATATGCTTGAGGGGGCAGGATTATGCCCAATCATTTACTATACGCTTGTTGCCATTCAAGCCCGTATAGATGAGCTGTATCATGATTAGGCATTATCGTGCCAGTGTTGAGGTTATAAACATAGATATGGCGAAACTTAAAGTCTCCACTATCAGCGGCAGCCATAAAAGCGAGCAAGTTCCCAGAGCGGTAGAGGCAACACCCTTCTAACTTCACCGAAGGTGCAACACACAGCACCGTTGTCTGACAAGGTGAGGTATAAGATGGTTTCTGTTTGAGCAGGCATGTTATGCAAAAAATGAATATGGGTATTCCTCTCTTAAAATTAAACGAGGCAAGCCCCGTAAAGCTCACCTCGTTTCATTATGCGTTAGGTTGTATTAGAAGGACGCTTTAGTTATAGCCCAGAACATCGACAACAGCGCGCACGGCGTTAGCGCTATTCTCTAGCATCGCTTTTTCTTCGTCGTTCAGTTCCATTTCGATAACGCGCTCGACACCGCTAGCGCCCAAGACTGCGGGCACGCCAATGAAGAGGTCGTTATAGCCATATTCGCCTTGCAGATAAACGGCGCTGGGGATAACGCGCTTCTGGTCTTTGAGGATGGCTTCCACCATTTCAACCGTACCAGCCGCAGGGGCATAGTAGCCGCTGTAGCCAAGCAAGCCGACAATTTCCCCCCCGCCCTTGCGGGTGCGTTCAATAATCGCCTGAAGTTTATCTTCATCAATCAGTTCACGAACGGGGATGCCAGCAACGGAGGTGTGGCGGGGAAGCGGCACCATCGAATCGCCATGACCGCCGAGCACAATCCCATGAATATCACGAACGCTGACGCCAAGCTCCATCGCTAGGAAAGTTTTATAGCGGGCGGTATCTAAAGCGCCAGCCTGACCGATAACACGTTCGCGGGGGAAGCCACTTTCGTGCAGGGCAACGTGGCACATTGCGTCGAGTGGGTTCGAAACAATGACGACGATGCTATTGGGTGAGTATTGGGCAACTTGTTGGGTTACGGAAGCGACGATTTTCTGGTTGGTCTTGACCAGTTCATCACGGCTAGGGTATTTGCCTGTTACAGGGTCTTTACGGCGTGGCACACCAGCGGTGATAACGACAACATCGCTATCGGCTGTATCTTCATAACTGCTCGTGCCAGTGAGCTTGAGGTCAAAATTCATCACCGGGCCAGATTCGGCAAGGTCTAGCGCCTTGCCCTTAGCTACGCCCTCTTTATCGGGAATTTCTACGAGAACAACATCCGCCAATTCTTTGCTGGCAATCCAATGAGCGGCTGTTGCGCCAACATTACCAGCACCAACAATAGTCACTTTTTTACGAGCCATATTGAAACTATCTCCATTCAGTCAATAGAGCAAACCGATTTACAGGATGGCACAGGTTGATTGTTAGCTCAAGGGCGGAGATAGATACCCCGCCCTTTTTCGTTCAACTTATCAAGAACAATGCGCTACGCTTTGGGGCCGCCGGAGAGAATTTCCGGGTCGGCTTGATCGACAAAGTTCTCAAAGTTCTTGCGGAACATTTCTGCCAGTTCACAAGCTTTAGCGTCATAAGCTTCGGGGTCTGCCCATGTATTGCGTGGGTTCAGCAGTTCATCGGGCACATCCGGTACAGTGGTGGGAATCATCAAACCAAAGAACGGTTCTTCCACGAATTCCACACCATCCAGCTCGCCATTGAGCGCTGCATTAACCATCCGACGAGTGTATTTGAGTTTCATACGCTCGCCAACACCATAAGGACCACCAGTCCAGCCAGTATTAACCAGCCATACTTTGACATTGTGGCGTTTAATCTTCTCCGCCAGTAATTTAGCATACACGGTTGGGTGCAGCGGCATAAAAGGCGCGCCGAAACAAGCGCTGAAGGTCGCCTGTGGCTCGGTAACGCCGCGCTCTGTACCGGCAACCTTTGCTGTATAGCCACTGATAAAGTGATACATCGCCTGTTCGGGAGACAGCAAGCTGATTGGCGGCAAAACGCCAAAGGCATCAGCAGTCAGGAAGACGATATTTTGTGGATGCCCGCCCGTACCCGTATCGCTGGCGTTGGGAATGTAGAAAAGCGGGTAGGATGCACGGGTATTTTGGGTATAGCGCGCATCATCGAAGTCTGGGTTGCGGAAGTCGTCCAGCACGACATTCTCTAAAATCGTGCCAAAACGCTGGGTTGTGGCGTAAATCTCTGGCTCAGTTTCAGGGTTGAGGTTAATGGTCTTAGCGTAGCAGCCACCTTCAAAGTTGAAGACGCCATCATCACTCCAGCCATGTTCATCATCACCAATCAAGGTACGAGAAGCATCAGCGCTCAGGGTGGTTTTTCCAGTACCGCTCAGGCCGAAGAAGATGGCTGTATCACCATTCTGGCCGATATTCGCCGAGCAGTGCATGGGCATAATGCCCTTTTGCGGGAGCAGGTAATTCATGACGGAGAAGATACCCTTCTTCACCTCGCCAGAGTAGAGTGTGCCACCGATGAGAATGATGCGCTTCTTCATGTTCACCAGAATGAATGTGCCGGTGCGCGTGCCATCTTTTTCGGGGTCAGCCTGCAGAGTGGGCGCTGCTAACACGGTAAATTCTGGACGATGTTCAGCTAATTCTTCTGGTGTCGCCCGTACGAACATATTCCAGGCGAACAAGGCATGATAAGAGGCTTCGCTGACCACGCGAACGGGTAAGTGATAACGGGGGTCTGCCCCGGCAAAAGCATCAAGGACAAACAGCTCATCGCGTTGCTGCAGGTGCTCAACGACTTTGCGGTGCAGGCGCTCGAAAGCTTCTTCCGATATAGGCTGGTTGATGTCTCCCCACCAAATTTGATTGCGGGAAGTCTCCTCTTCTACGATGAATTTATCCTTTGGGCTGCGCCCGGTATATTGACCGGTAAGCACACGCAAAGCCCCCTGTGCAGTGAGAACGGCTTCACCACGTTTAATAGCAAATTCGTACAATTCAGGCGGGGTTAAATTCCAATGAACTTTGGTATTGTCACCAAGTTGTAACCCCGCAACGTCTAAGCCAACCGGACTGTGTTTCGATTTAGTCGCAACCATAAGTGTTTGACAGTACAGGTCACTGAGAATACGCCTGTACCGCCTTCCTCCTTTCCCCGTGATGCGAGCGAAAATTAGCTTCTACACAGCCAATTATAGAAGGTTGTTCTACCACGTCAGGATAACAAAGTACACCGTGCCCATGTGACAGATGTCAACATTAATCGATTAAGTCTGTGAAAAATGTTGCAAACTGCCCAAACCATTTCATCTCAGAACACTTTTTGAACGGCATTTTCGCTAAAAAGCGCATCACTCATGCACTTGACGCATGGCAGGATAAACGGCACAATTGGGGACAATTCCTAAACTCAGAGGCATTGCAGCAAAAGGAGCGCATGGTTTATGACTACAGAGAGCAACCAACCTAGTAGAGGTGTTATTCTGGCTTTGGCTTTTACATCCGGCACTGGCTTTGTGATTATGATGCTGGCATTCGCCGCTGGTGTGATTGGCGCGATGGATGAAAACGCCTTTGGCTTATGGCTACTGTTTGGCTTCATTTTATTTGTTGGTGGTATTGGTGGATGGTTCGGCGTTGTCCAACCCCATAAGCACTTTGATGACATTAATGTGCCAATGTATCATGGTCATCACGAGGAAGACGAGCACTAAAGCAGTATGTCTCGAACGATACCAGAGCGCCAGCCAATCCAAGATATCATAGCGGGCTATCTAATCAGCGCAGAAAAAGGAAAACGTCACTTTGCGCTGGCGCTCCACCCTCCAAAAGCAACACAAAGTGTTCAACAGGGACAATTTGTCGTCCGTTATGCTATCCCCTATTTAGGTAAGCCTCAATATGCTATCGTGCCCGATTTGGTGGCTTTAGATTATGGTGACATCCTCACAGGTGCAGAAGCCTGGAACTTTTTATTCAAGCGTAGCAATTTACACCCTCGTGCTGATGTTTTGGGCTATCGCAACGATGGCATCGATGAGCAAATCACGGTGAAAATGCTAGACCTTGCTTTACCTATTCAAGTTTATCTTTATGAATCAGTAGATACGCACATTCCGGTTTGTCAACTGGCGGCAGTGATTGCCCAAGAAGAAACGCCCAGTATTGCGAGAATGTGCCAATATCTGATGCGTTATGATGATGATGAAGCATGGTTAAACGCCCTATCTGTATAATTCCCCAATTTGAGAATGTGAATAAACCCATGAATGATTTCAATGATGAGCTAGATAGTATCTTTGCCGATGATTGGCCAGAAGACCATCGCTCTGGCATTGTGGCGGTTATTGGTCGGCCTAATGTAGGAAAATCAACGCTTATCAACCGCATACTTGGCGAAAAAATTGCGATTGTCGCGCCAAAACCACAGACAACACGCAAGCAACAATTGGGTATTTATACTGTCGAAAAGGGGCAGATTATATTTGTTGATACTCCTGGTATCCATAAGCCATATCATAAGCTCGGCGAGTATATGGTGCAGGAAGCGCGCCGCGCCTTGCGGGATGCTGATTTGATTGTATGGATTATGGACTTGAC
>WGEI01000031.1 GCA_015492875.1 Anaerolineae bacterium
CCCTAATTCTTGCGCGTTTCTAATTGATGGGTATCTGCTATCCGCCAATAACGTTCAACTGGTTGGCTGCTGCCAATACGTTGCATAGTGTGAATGAGGTCATGGCGTAGTTCTGTGATTGATGACCAGAAAGTGCTAATTTGTGATTGATAACAGGCAATCGCTTCTAATTTAGCGTCTATTTCGTCGGCATCAATCATAATAATTTCTGGAGACATGGTATTAGGATGAAAATCTAGAGCAGCCACAACCGCTTCCTGATTGCGGTTATAAGGATATTCCTCATAAAAGTATACTGGCAAATTGGGATGCGTATCGGTTAGGGCTAGTCCCCAATCCCGTATTATTTGATGGTCGACATGATGACCAACACCCAGCGGCGCATAGAGACATGAGATGACATCTTCTACCGGTAAAGGCGCGCTGAGTAAATTCCAATGAGCGCGGTCTGCTGGAGAGATATTGCCGAATAGAGCATCCGCATCGGTGTAAAGCGCTTTTGTGCCGACTGTGCGATAAATACAATCGGGGATGGGAAGGTGCATCGCCCGCGCCCCTAAACGCTGTGCTGCACATTCATCTTCGGCGCGTCGCCCCACCATCGGATTATCACCCAGTTGCCATCTTTGGTGCAATTCTGCTATGAGTGGGCTTTGGGGCAAAGGAGTAGGCGGGTCGCCAGCCATAGCGGTTAAAATGATAACAGTTTCACCATCATGTGTTAGCCTGTGAACTAGGCCGCCACAACTCAATGGCACGTCATCTAAATGGGGTGACAGAAATACATGCATCTATAACGCATCCGGTGCAATTGCAATATCAAAAGTAAAGGTACTGCCTTTTCCGGGTTCACTTTCAACTTGGATTTGGCCGCCCATCTGCTCGATAAGCCCGCGAGTAATGGCAAATCCTAAGCCGGTGCCGGGTTGGCTACGGGTATAGTCGTCTTCCGCTCGCCAGAACTTTGTCCCTAACTGTGCAATTTGCTCTTTGCTCAACCCAATCCCCGTATCATTGATACTAAACTGAATGCGATTGTGCTTCCGTTTTACTGCCAACGTGATTGTACCGCCATTTGGCGTATATTTATAAGCATTGCTCACCAGATTTGTTAAGATTTGTAAGAGCCTATAATAATCCACCAGCATATCGGGTAAATCTGGCTCTATATCTTCCGCCCATTGGTGCTGTCTTGCCTGTATTTCTGGCTGGGTACTATCACGCAAGGCTTGCACAACATGCTCAACCGACACACGTGTTTCATCCATGAAAAAGTGTCCGCTCTCAATGCGGCTAATATCAGCCAAGTCGGAGACCAAAACCTCCATCCGATGCACTGTACCTTGCATCCGCTTGAGGAAATCGCGCTGACGCTCTGTGAGGTTATCGCCTTGCATGAGCATTAAATCGGTATACCCCAGAATGCTCGTCATTGGCGCTTTTAAGTCGTGGGCGACAATGCCAACAAATTCGCTTTTCGCGCGGTCTGCTGCTTGAACACGCTCGTAAAGTTGGGCGTTTTCAATGGCGATAGCCGCCCGCCCAACAATCCGTTGTACTAAATCTTGTTGCTCCGCATCAAATGTGCCGCCCTCGCGTTTGAGCACAACCACACCTATGGTCTTGCTCTCTCGCAATACCGGTGTAATGAGGATAACTGCCTCGTTATCAGTGCGGTGGGCAATGTGTTGCTTGCCACTTTGCACAACATCATTGACTTCGCTATACAGTGAATCTAATTGCACAGGGGTATCATAATGTTCTGCCCCATAATGATGATGGGCGATAACATGCGGCGGATTGCCTTCCACAATACCTAAGTGGCCAGCGGTGGCATTGACTAAACGGCAAGCCCACTCCAGTGTAATAGCTTTGGCTTTTTCCAAATCAAGCGTTTCGTTTAATTGCAAGTCCATGCGGCGTAGCTGTTGTAATTGCTCAACACGGAGTGCCAATTGTTCATCAGTAACGCTGAATAAAATAGCGTTATCGATAGCCACAGCTGCCTGCCCAGATAGCGCATCTAGCATTGCTAAGTCGTCATCATTGAACAGACCTGCACTCATGCGACTATCGACATAGACAACGCCAATGACTTGCCCCCGTGCCCGCAGGGGTGTGGCCATAATGCTGCGCAGGGCTTGCCCTACAATGCTTGCCTGTGCAGCAAATCTAGGGTCTTCCGCCGCGTTGGTCGTCAAAATAGGTTCGCCACTATCAAAGACTTGATTGACAATCGTTCGGCTATAGCGAAATTCTTCGCTGGTCAATGTTTGTTGGTCTAAGTTACGGGCGGCCTTCACCTGTAAGTGGCCATCATCATCCCGTAACATCAGAAAACCACGTTCTGCGCCACTCAACTGAATGATGGCATCCATCACTTGATTGAGCACCACCTGCAAATCCAATGATGCGCCTAGCAGACGGCTGACGTTATAAAGCGCTTCAAATCTACGGGCGGCATCCTGCGCTTGTTGCCCTTCTTCTACTTGAACAAGGGTATGGCTAATTGCTTCGAGTTGCTGGAGTAAAAAATTGCCATCAATGCGCCCTGTTCGTATCTGACTACGTAACAAATTGATGTTATTTCGCAGGTTGGCAATATCATGCCGGTTTAATCTTTTGGGTTCATTCTGGTTGCCGGACATAAATAACCCCTAACTTGCCCCTTATTTTCGGGTGTTGTACTCATCGCAATATTCACTTAATGGACATTGCGTGCATAGCGGGTTTCGTGCTTTGCATAATGTGCGCCCGTGCTGAATCAGCTGGATATGGAAAGTATAGTATCGTTCTGGTGGAACAATCTCCTCCATAACCACATGGGCTTTTTCTGCATTCATTTTACTGGGAATAAAGCCAATGCGCTTGCTGACACGGTGTACATGCGTATCAACAGGGAAGGCGGGCAGCCCAAAAGCAAAACATAGGACGATTGCAGCCGTTTTAGGGCCTACACCCGGCAAACTCGTCAACCATGCTTTCGCTTCATCAATCGGCATCTCTGCTAAAAAGTCGATGTTATATTCGCCGCGCTCTTGATATATACGTTCCAACACCGCTTGAATGCGGGCGGCTTTTTGATTGGCCAATCCCGCGTGACGAATGGTCTCAACTAGTTCATCTAATGGCGCAAAGCGCACTGCTTCCCATGTTGGATAGCGTTGTTTGAGCGCTTCAAAGCCTCTATCGCGGTTGAGGTCTGTCGTACTCTGGCTCAAGATGCAGCTAATTAGTTCGTCCATTGGAGACTGGTCTCTTCGCCAATCGGACGAGCCATATAAATCATTGAGGATAGCCGCAACAGGTTCATATTTGGCTTTGCGCTCTTCAAAGCGATCGACACTCGCTAAAACTGCTTCTTTATTCATGATGGATTACCCTCTGCATAAGGTGCGGTGATGACGCCGATATAGGTTTCTGTAGCAATGTGATGCAACGTTCCATCCTGTATGTGAATTTTCCATGTGCCACTGCGTTCTTTACTACGGACGAGTACCGCTGTGTTATCCTCTGTCCAGCCGATGGGATAGACCACCTCTTCTATAGGTTGCCCTAACGCTTCTTGTGTCATGGTGGAAAGGTCTGCCAGAATTAAGACGGTTTGCGCCGTAGCCTCTTCTGTGCCAAACCCGCTGAATTGTACACGGGCATAAACAGCTTTTCTGCCATCGGGCGAAATGCGTATGGCCCCCGCCTGCGTGAAATTGCGCAGACGAAACGCGGGTATTGTCGTGATCGTTTCATCTGGCAATAATACTGCATAAAGGTCAAAATCTTGGCCATCTGGCGTTAGCCCTAACCGCAAGAACCAGCCAGCCCCAAAGCCAGCACCACAAAAACACCCCGGTTCGCCGGGTAAGTCTATTACTTCCCCTGTCGTGATATTCACAGAAAAGAGCCGCGCATATTGGGGGAAAATCGTTAAATCTGCCACGCCATCTGGTTGAAAATCCATGTATAGCTGGCTGTTATCCGGGCTAAAAGCGACAGGCATTGCCCGTAAGCCATCGCTGCGGGGGCCATCTTCAAAGACGATTTGCGCTTCATCCACATTCAACTGTTTGACATAAGTGA
The DNA here is from genome assembly GCA_015492875.1 of Anaerolineae bacterium. Taxonomy (GTDB): domain Bacteria; phylum Chloroflexota; class Anaerolineae; order Aggregatilineales; family Phototrophicaceae; genus S146-30. The sequence continues at coordinate 4,078 of WGEI01000031.1, forward strand.
TAGTTGAAAGGTTGTCATCTTCGCGCGTTGTTAGTGTCCACGCCAAGCGCGTTAAATCATCAGATACCGCCCAATCGATGCGTTGAATATTTGGCGGGATGGGGATATTGGTTAGCGGTTGGGGCAGGGCATTCGGGCGGACAATCATTAGCCGCGCTTGCCGCATATCGTAGTACAATACGCCTTCTGCCAGCGTTGTATAACGCTCTCCGCCAGAGATAGTGGTCGTTTGTATCTCTCCAGACAGCATATCTACAAAAGTGAGTCGATCGCTTCCGCCTGCTGGCGCATCTTCCACGAAAACCTGCCATTGTCGCGGCGGCGGGGGGTCTTCTTGGGCAATAATGAGCGATGCCTTACTTAGCATTGCTGCGATTATGAAAAGGGCGAAATTGAGCTTATGTATCGTCAATTTGTGACATAGCCTCCAAAACCTTTGGTATAATTTCACCAGAAGGCCCATCGAGTTTAATGTTTGCATAGCGTGTAATCATGCTGTCGTCGGGATTTACTTCGACGATGTTCGCCCCCTGTTGCTTAGCCCACAGTGGCAAACTTGCCGCAGGCGTGACGAGTCCAGATGTGCCAATAACCAGCATGACATCGCAATGAAAGGCCAAATCTTGGGCGCGTTCTAACACTGCTGCGGGCAACATTTCGCCGAACCATACCACATTCGGGCGGACATATTCGCCGCAATAAGGGCAATGTGGGGGAATATGTTCATCATCAGCGATTTGTTCAGCCGTGATGATTGTGGGGTAACCACGACACTCTTTGAAGCAACGGTTTTCCATGAGCTTACCATGCAAATGAATAACGTCATGGCTGCCCGCTTGTTCATGCAAGTCATCAATATTCTGGGTGATAACCACTAGTTGAGGGTGGTATTGCTCTAATTGGGCGAGGGCGATATGGCCGGGGTTAGGTTCGGCTTGCGCCGCTAAGTTGCGGCGGTAGGTATACCATTCCCATACCTGTTTTGGGTTACGTCGAAAGGCTTGCGGAGTTGCCAACTCTTGCGGGTCAAATTTTGCCCATAACCCTTCTAACGCATCCCTAAATGTCGGTATGCCCGACTCTTTACTGACGCCGGCGCCTGTGAGTACAACTAACTTTTGCGCCCCTTTTAATATATGAGCAGTCTCTATGATTTTTCCTTTGTCGGTCATAGGCTTATCTTCTCAGGCTAATTGGTAGCGAAGTGCTGGATTATCTTCTTTTTCCACTTCATCCAAATTGGCGACTTTGAGTTGTCCGTGCTGGTACAGATATTCTACATGTGCACCAGCTTCCTCAATGGCCAAAAGTATTTCGTAGCCACTTTTATCTGGGTACATGGCTTTTGAGATGTCACTGATAGTCATAGGATGACTAGCTTCACGAATGATGTCCAATACGCGGTTAAGTTTGCGCATATGGCTCGCGCGGATTTCGGCTATACGCCCGTATATATCTTCTATCGGATTTTCATGCCCGCCCAATGCTAATCGCAAACCATCGACCCGCTCAATCTTTTGCAGCGCTTCTAGATAGTGCCCTAATCCATTATAGCGAGTGATGCTCTCTGGCGATTGGTGTGGTGTTGTTCGGGCGAGAATGTGGTCTGCACTTAAGAGTATATCGCCAATACGAATACAAACCTGCCCCGGACAGTGCCCCGGTGTATGGAAAAATGTTAACCCATCAAGCAACATCTCTTCTTCAAGGCTGAAGTGAACTGGTACAGAGCGCATGTGTTGTTTGGCAAATCCATACATTTCCATCAAAGACTGGCGTAGCTGGGGGTTCACACCTGCGCGCTCTAAAAAGATACGCAGATCTTTGGTGACCATAATCACGCGCTCTTCATAAGAAATCAGCACACGGCGGTCTAACTCATGAATGCCGATTTGTGCGCCGCCAACTTGTTCGCGCATGAAGGCAACCCCGCCAAAGTGGTCAATATGGCCGTGTGTGATGATAATGCGCTGGATGTCCTCAAGCGCCAATTTTTCGCCGTAGTGCTCGCGTATATACTTAAACCCGTCTAACAGGTCTGTATTGCTACTCTCAAATCCGGACCCGGTATCGACAAGGGTTGGCAATCCAGCCTCTAAAACAACGTGCACATAACCATGAAAACCGGGGAAAAGCTCTAATGGAATGCGGTAAATTTTCGCCCCATTATCGGCTTCATATCGCTCAATTTCCCGATTTTGGCTCATAATGACAAACCCCTTCTGTTTGGTTAGCACTTCGCCCAGCAAAATTAGACCACACTTGCCTACTGATAGCCAACCCCCTAATAACTGGGGTAGCCGTGAAATTGTACGTGTTAAAATTGAATAGATTGATGGTATCGCTCAAAAAGCCAGAGGCTTATGGCCTTTACTGCTCAATCCGATAATGAAAAACACACTCAATGTATTTTATGCGGCTTTAGACCTATTTACTCGCTATGGGTATGATAGATGATGAGTGGTACAGCTCGTAAAGCACATGTTTTTGAAGGGGTGATTGACCTTCATTGGGGTAGTAGGCTATTCACTCAAGACGCTGTCAAAGAGTAATTACATTAGGCACACATTTTGCATGTGTGAAATGAGGGAGGAACAAATAATGGGAAATGCCGTCATTAGAACCGAGCATCTCACAAAGGTCTATAAGGCGAGGACGGAATGGGAGTTCAGTATGGGGCATATGCCTACCCGTCGCCAATACGAAGCCACCCGCGCCCTCAGTGACCTGAATTTAACGGTCGAGCAGGGCGAGATTTTTGGCTATCTTGGCCCCAATGGCGCCGGTAAAACCACCACCATTCGCCTGCTATTAGACCTTATTCGCCCAACCTCTGGCCGTGCATTTATCTTCGATATGGACGCCAATGCGCAAAGCGTAGACGTGCATAAACGGATTGGCTTTTTGCCGGGTGAGCTGAACTTGTGGAAAAATCGCACGGCGCGCCAAGTTGTCAACTACTTTGCGCAGGTGCGCGCGGGCGCAAATGCTGGCCTAATTCTGCGCTATGCCCAAGAGCTGGCCGAGCGACTAGGTTTCAACATGAATAAGCCTGTTCGTGATTATTCATCCGGCAATAAACGCAAACTCGGTCTTATTTTGGCGCTCATGCACAAACCCGATTTGTTGATTCTTGATGAGCCAACCAGCGGCCTAGACCCGCTTATGCAACAGACTTTCAATCAGCTTATGCTGGAAGTGAAAGAAGAAGGACGCACTGTTTTCATGTCATCCCATGTTCTGAGCGAAGTTCAGGCAATTTGTGACCGCGTTGGCATCCTTCGGCGTGGCGAACTGAAAGCAGTCGAATCAGTCTCTAAACTAACCCATACTGATTTCCGCTGGGTAACAGTTCGTTTGAAAGAGCCGGTTTCGGTGGATACGTTCAAGGGGATTGAAGGTGTCAGCGATGTTTCTGCGGTCAATGGCGAACTCCGCTTCCGCCTCACTGGTGATTTTGACCCGCTTTTGCGCGCGTTAAGCCAGCATTATGTTGTTGACCTGCACACCCAAGACCCCACATTGGAGGAAATTTTCCTCGCCTTCTATGGTGACCAGCCCGTGCGCAATCATAATAATGATGCTGCTGTTAAGGAGCAAGTGCAATGAGCGTTGGTTTAATTTTTGGGGATACATTGCGCCAGAATTGGCGACAAATTCTCTATTGGGGTGGTGGCCTCGGTCTTTTGGCGGTGTATGTCTTTATCGCCATCCCAGATATGAACGCGCTACAGCAATATGCTAACCTTGTGAAAGCGTTGCCCCCCGCTATTCTTGAAGCCTTTGGCATGAGCGATGCAGAGATGTTGGCAACACCTGATGGATTTATCATTTTCGGCGTGTTTAGTTATGGCATTCTCATTATGGCCGTGTTTGCAGTCATGGCTGGCATGGGCGTGACCGCCAATGAAGAAGATGATGGCATTCTGGACATGGTGCTCAGCCTGCCATTACCTCGTTGGCGGCTCGTTGTGGAAAAAACATTGGCCTATTTAGTGATTGCCGTGGGGATTGTCGCTGTGATGTTCATAGCGTTAGCCGTTGGCACAAACTTCAGTGGGCTAGAAATCCGCGAGCAGGTACATCTAGACATCATGGCAAAAAGCGCCATTAACCTGTTGCCATCCGTCACATTGATGATAACCGCCACTGTTTTTGCGGGGGCATTTTTCCGCCGTAAAGCGATCGCTATGGGCGTTGTGGCCGCTTTTATCATCGTTAGCTACTTCATGGACTTTCTGGCAGAAGTTGCTAGCGGCGCACTATCAGAATTTATGAAAGCCGCGTCTTTCTTCACATATTTCAATAGTGAGGGCGTGATGCGGGAAGGTCTAAACTTCAGCAATATTGCGCTATTGCTGGGAGTATCTATCGTCCTGTTTGTTGCCAGCATCTGGGCATTCCAACGCCGCGATATTGGCGCATAGTGAGCTGATAAGGAATTACTCCATGCCCGGTTCAGTATTTCTTGAGACCCTGTGCCAGAACTGGCGTACATTCCTCATTTGGGGAGTTGGGTTTGGCTTTTTCGGCTGGCTTGTCGTTTTGATGATTCCCGATGTCGAAGGGTTGGAGGCGCTAGAGGATTTCTTCTTGGCGATGCCGCCCTTCGTTCGTGCTATGGTTGGCGTCTTTGGTGATACAGATTTGAGTTTGGTGGCAACGCCAGAGGGCTTCATTGCCATCGGTTTCTTCAACAAAATGGTACTGATTTTCGCCGCCTTGCCCTTAGTCTTGGGTTTTCGCGTCACTACGCATGAAGAGGATGAAGGCATTCTCGATATGGTGCTCAGCTTGCCACTGCCTCGTGGGCGCATGATTATCGAAAAATTTGCGGCTTTTGCGCTGGGATGCTTGCTCATTGTCGGCTTCATTC
>WGEI01000032.1 GCA_015492875.1 Anaerolineae bacterium
CCGGGCCAACCGCTGGTTTGAACAATCCTGATATTCTCCTCTATACCCGCGATGATACCGCCTGCGATGGTGATGCCGTGAGCGCCTTAACCCTATGGCAGCGCGGGCGCTTTATCGCTACCTTGCAAACGACTTTGCCCGCAGATAGCCCCAATATCGAATTTTTAGACCTGTGGCTAGAGCAAATTGTCGGTCAACGGCTTTATGAAGCGCTGTTGGGTGATGTGCTGTTGCCGGAGTTGCGGCGATAAGCAGCGTCATGCGTTAGAATGAAAAAGCGTGGTTCAATGAGCCGCGCTTTTCTATTGTTGGGCACGATTGGCAAAGAGAAAGCCCCTTTGGTAAAAGCTGAACCTCATCCGACCGCGTTCTCACAAAAAGGCCGAAACAGGTCTACCCATTAGCCCATGATTCAAGTATGCTGCAAGCATTGATGACCATGAACCAGAAGGGTAGTCTATGACGGAGAACAATTTTCAGGGCGAGCGCTATGAGAGCACGCGCCGCGCTTGGGAAGAAATTTGGAATAGCGCCTCTATTGATGTAGAGCTAGAAGCGATAGAATACCCCCGCGCACAAGAGACAGTTCAAGCTTATCTGCCATATTTGCCCGAAGACGATGTCATTCTAGAAGCTGGCAGTGGCTTAAGCGCGGTGGTTATCTGGTTGCGGCGGCGTGGCTATAATGTCGTCGGGCTGGACTACGCCGTGAATGCGCTGCGCGTTTCCCGCCAATATGACCCTAGCTTGCCGCTTGTCGCTGGCGACATTCATAAGCTACCACACGCCGATAACTCCATAGGCGCTTATCTCTCCTTTGGCGTTTTAGAGCATTTCGAACATGGGATGCTCCCCGGCCTGCAAGAGGCTTATCGCGTCTTAAAACCCGGCGGGGTACTGGTTCTCACCATCCCTTACCCGAACATCATCCATAAATTGCTGGTTTTGCGGCGCAAAATCAGCGGCCAAAGCGTCCTCAACGATGATGAATTTTACGAAAGTACCTATGATCGCGCGGCATTAGAGGATAACCTGCGGCAGGCCGGTTTTAATATTGAGCTGATGATGCCCACCGGCCACAGCTACACGCTCTGGGGGATTGGCAGACCCTTCCGCGCGGAAGGCTACTACCGCACCACCCAATTGGCAGAGAAATGCGGCGCGGTGTTGCGGCGTTTATTCGCTTGGCCATTCAACTTCATGACGCTTGTCGTCGCCAGAAAGTGAAAGGGGCTGCGTGCCCCTTATCTGGTCAATCTTCATTGAGCGTCTCGTAAAGCGCATTGAGCAAGGCGCTATCCTCACTGTCCAAACTCAATTCCCAGAACATGACGCCGCCCAACCTCTGTTCCTTCACATATTCCGCCTTAAGCCGCAGCGATTGCGGGTCATCATAGCTAATCATCGTCTCGGTTTCGGGGATATATAGCCACGGCACTTGCGCGACATCGTGCCAATAGCGGTCACCAACGCGCTCATAGATTTGCGCCAATATACGGTATGAAAAATAACCGCCTAGTTCTGGATTGGGCAATTCGGTATAGGGCTGGTATAAGCCATGATTTTCCGCTGGCACGCCCTTCCAGCCGCGTCCATAAAACGGCACACCCAGCACCAGCTTCTCCGCTGGCACGCCCGCCGCCAGATAGTTTTGAACCGATTGGTCAACGCTGGGTTGGCCATCGTCGCTATAGAGCGGCGCATTGAAGCCCGTTTGCGCGCTCCAGCCACCGTTATAGTCATAGGCCATTAAATTGAGCCAATCCAGATATTCATGAATGCGGTCAAGCTCATAGTTGAGATATTGTCGCCCCGCTGGTGCTGCAATGGTCAGGAGATAGTGCTCGTCGGTCTCTGCACCCAGTTCATCCAACTGCCGCCGCAGTTCTGCCAGCAATAGGGTATAGTTCTCGCGGTCTTCTGGTCGGGTGACGTTGCCCTCTAGCCCGCCACTGACGGGATACTCCCAATCAATGTCGAGGCCGTCAAAGCCATATGTTGCCATCATCGCCACGCAGGAACGGGCGAATTTCTCACGAGATGCTTCCGTTAGCGCCACATCGGAAAAACGCCCCGACCATGTCCACCCGCCGACAGATAGTAACACTTTCAGATGTGGATATTGTGTTTTGAGCTGCTGCAATGCTCCAAAATTCCCCAACAGTTCCGCATCTTCTGGCGCGTCGGGGTAGGGGTATTCTACCTCTGCCCATGAGTCACCTAAGACACATTCGCCCGCTTCCGAAATGTTGACGAACGCATAGTTGATATGGGTAAGGCGTTCGGCGGGGATTTGAGGTACGTGGTAATTGGCACCATAAATCCCCCATGAGATGAAGTATCCCACCATACGGCGAGGTGGCGTATTCTCCTGCCCGTTGCTGGGCGCTGCTGCCAGCAGTGAAAAGAGAGAAAATAAACCACCTGCCAAGAGAAACAGCTTTTTCATAGAACACTCCTTTAACCGTGCATGAATAGGCTAAAGAAGCCCCTCACCTTTCG
>WGEI01000033.1 GCA_015492875.1 Anaerolineae bacterium
GAGTTTTTTCATAAATGGTATAACACGCCTTTAGGTGAAAAACAGGGGTATCAGATTAATTTCAATGACTTTTGAAGACATGAAACTATAAACCTTTGAACAACTATGAACTGAGAGGCAATTGTACAACAAAACAAATTTTCGAACAATAAACCTCACTCTTCTACAGAGGGCGTGGGGCGCAGCAGGTTGATGAGAATGGCCAATATCACCTTGAGCATGTAATACGCAGAGCGCACGGGCGTAATTGACGAGACGCCTTCGGTGCGGGGACGCATGGTGACGGGGATTTCCTGCAATTTGAAGCCGGCGCGGTGCAGGATGACGATGGCTTCCGGTTCGGGATAGTCGTGGGGATAGTGGGCGGCGCAAAAGGCAGCGGCGCGGCGGTTAAAAGCGGCAAAGCCGGAGGTTGGGTCGGTGAAGCGGCGGCCAGTGATGAGCCGAATGAGGTTGACCAGAATGCTGATACCGACGCGGCGGGCGAATGTGGTGGTCTCTCTCCCGCCCCCACCGAGAAAGCGCGAACCAATCACCATATCCGCCCCGCTTTCACAGAGCGCCTCCACCATACGCGGGATGTCTTCGGCGGCGTGTTGGCCGTCGCCATCATTGCGCACAACAATATCATAACCATAGCGACGGGCGAACTGAAAACCCGTTTGCACACTGGCGCCAATCCCCACATTATACGGCATGTGTAATACAATAGCGCCAGCGGTGGCGGCTTGCGCGGCAGTATCATCGGTAGAGCCATCATTGATGACGACGACATCAGCCATAGGCATATGCTGGCGGATATTGCGCACTGTCCGCGCGATGCTAGCGCCCTCGTTCAATGCGGGTAGAATAATTAAAATACGTTCGGCGTGCTGGCTCATAAGCCCCTCGTTATGGTGGCGACAACCTAGCGCCTATTGTGGGCGATTTTGGGGCGTATGCCAATATGCAAGCGAGATAAACAATGAGGAAAATGACATAAAACCATGCGCATATTACTGTTAAATGACCGCATTCCACCAGAAAGCCCAGGCGGGGCGGGGCAAGTAGTGTGGCGGCTGGCGCAAGGGCTGCGCGATGCAGGGCATGAGGTGCATTTGATAGCAGCGACCGAAGGCGAGCCATTCAACGAAGTGCGAGATGGCATCCCCACCTATCACCTGCATAGCCGCTACCGCCCGCGCTTCCACGCCTATTACTCGCTATTCAACCCGCAAACGTTGAAACACGTACGGCGGTTATATGAGCAAATAGCGCCTGACGTGGTCAATGGGCATAATATCCACGCCCATCTGTCCTATTATACATTCACCATCGCCCACCGCATGGGGCTGCCGACGGTGTTTAACTCGCACGATGTGATGCCCTTCGCCTATAATCGCCTGCGGCACTTCGTCAATCCCGCGCGCTGTGGCGTCAATTCTCCAGAGGACTATCGCCTGCCACGTTTTTATAACTTGAAGCAGATGCGCTTTCGCTATAACCCGCTGCGCAATATCATCATCCGCTATATTTTGCGCCACCATGTGGGCGCGCGTGTCAGCGTTAGTGTGGCGCATCGCCAAACTCTAGAGGCAAACGGGCTGCCCCCCTTCCAAGTGGTGCACAATGGCATCGATGTTGGCCGCTTTCAAGCGCGGGCGGAAACAGTGCAAGCCCTGCGGGCACGGCTGGGCTTAGTGGGGCGAAAGGTGGTGATGCTGGCCGGGCGACTGAGCCGCGATAAGGGCGACAGGCAATTGCTGGCGGCCATGAAACAGGTGATTGCCGTTGTGCCCAATGCGCTGTTGCTCATCCTCTCGGCACGTGAGCCGAACTTGGGGGCAGAGTTTGAGCATTTGCGCGACTATGTGCGCAGTGGCGGCTGGTTGAGTGGGGAGGAACTCATCGCCGCATTTCACGCTGTGGATGTCGTTACGTCCCCTTCCATTATTATGGACTCCTTCCCCACTGTGAACTTAGAGGCGATGGCCGCGCACAAGCCCGTCGTGGCGACCTGTTACGGCGGCTCTTCGGAGGCGGTGGTGAATGGTGAAACGGGCTATATTATCAACCCGTTTGATACCGAACAATTTGCCAATCGGCTCATCCGCCTACTCACCGACGACGCGCTGCGGGCGCGCATGGGGCAAGCGGGTTATGAACGGGTACAAGAGCGCTTTTCGTTGGCGAAACAAGTGAAGCAAATGGTTGAAATTTACGAAACGGTGATGAGTACGAATCGACAATCATAGCAACTGCGAGGTTTTATATACGCCTAACACAAAATATGTTATAATTTTCACAATCTAGTCAAAGAGGGATAACGATGCGTGAAAATGGCGCACAAAGCGGGGCATTAGCTGTATCCATCCAAGAACTAACGAAGACTTACATGCAAGGCGAACGCCGCAAATATGTATTGAATAGCGTCAATCTAGATATTCACAATGGCGAGTTTTTCGTCTTGCTTGGCAAAAGTGGTAGCGGGAAAAGCACCCTGTTAAACCTCATCAGCGGTATTGATGAGGCCGATAGCGGGCACATCTATATAGGCGACATTGACATTTTGGCGCTCACTGAACGCGGGCGAACGCTTTTCCGCCGCGATAATATCGGCATTGTTTTCCAGTTCTTCAACCTGATACCAACCCTCACCGTTTTAGAGAATATCACCCTGCCCTATGAGCTGCGCGGCCAAAAGCGCAAACAAGCAGAAACGCGCGCCAAAGAGTTGCTAGCGCGGGTGGGCTTGGCCGACCGTAGCAACGCCTTTCCAGATAGGCTAAGCGGAGGGGAGCAGCAACGGGTGGCGATTGCGCGCGCGCTAGTACATGCGCCTAAAATCGTGTTGGCCGATGAACCAACGGGCAACCTTGATGAGGATACAGGGCAGGATGTGTTGGCCTTATTGCTGGAGCTAACGCGCGATATGGGGCGGACGCTCATCATGGCCACGCATAACCCAGAAATTGTGCCGCTGGCAGACCGCGTTGGGCGTATTCATAGCGGGCGATTGGAGATTACTATGGCTCAAAAACCCCAACGAGAAGCGCCTAAATTATCATGATTGAGCGCATCTTAGGTGATAGGAAGTTATAAAAAAGCGATAAAAAAGACGTAATGGAGGGCGAAAAGCAAGCCTCAGAGTATAAAGAAAATATAAAATTCCCCTGAAAAATGACCCTTTCTTACAAAAAATTAGCATTTTCTTCATTCTCAGCAATGGTGAAAATGCGCCCCTTATCGCATAATAGATAGTAAGGAAACAAACGTTTCTGGGGTACTTGATTAGCACACCATAACTTGTGCGAAAGGTAAGGCAAAATGACTAAGCCCGATCCCAACGCTATCAAACTATTATTGGCCGAGTTGCGTAGCACCAATAAGGAAACCCGTCGCACGGCTGTCATGAAGTTAGGGATGCTAGGTGGCGAAGAAGCCGTACGCGCCCTGATGATGGCCGTCCAGAACGAGCATGAAGACCTGATTGTCCGGGGTCGGGCGGCGCTGATGTTAGGACGGCTTGGCGATGTCCGCGCCGTAGAGCCATTGATTCGTGCCCTAGAAGCCCCCGGCTATCAGACGCCTCTTCATGCTGCAGAGGCACTGGGACGCCTAGGTGACCCGCGTGCTGTCGAACCCCTATTGCGAATGGCCGCCAATACGCGAGGGAAAACGCGCCTCGCTGCAGAGCAAGCGCTCGCCCGTTTGGGCTATACCGCAGAAGCGGCCACCACCCCATTAGAGCCGGAACCCGAAGGTTAAGTCGCTTATCCGCTTGTAACATTGCGATTATAAAGCCCGGTTCCGCGCCGGGCTTTTTACACAAAAAACCTATCTTAATAGTCTTGAAAGCGAGTGAAACTATAAACTAACCATATTTTTATCACTATCCAAACAATTTCTATTGCATAGATGCCCCAAGTTTAATAAAATAGAAGCCAATCTTGTTTATAGCAGATAATAAAAAGGGCTAGGTGATTAATCCAAAGCATGGTTGCATCAAGAGATAGTGATAATGTGAGCGCGCAGACAGCCATCCAGCTAGAATGGGAAACGGTTGGCCCCAATTTGTTCATTCTCCTCAATTACTTCGGAAAATGGACGTGGGAAGAGCATGACAAGCGGATAGACCAAGCATTGCAGTTGGTCAACGAGGCTCAACAACCGTCATTTATTGCGTTTAACCTGCGCGAAAATTCATATATGCCGCCGGGCGGGTTTGCGGCCCATATGCGCTATACGCTACAAGCCTTCCGCGCTACCCCCCTGCTACAAGGTGCTGTTTATATTATGACGGCATCCCCGCTGAACACGCTCATCACAACAGCTTATAACACTTATGCCCCAGAAGTACCTGTTTACTTTGCCCATACTATCGACGAAGCGGCAGACATTGCCGCAAATAACTAGTCCACCTGCTCTTGCGACGATTTTTTATCTAGATATTCACGCACCACGCGCCGCGCCTCTTCCAGTGTCGGCACGACCCAAAAGTTCACGCCATCTTGATAACCGCTCATGCGGAGAAAAATGCTGACCTCGCGCGCGGTAACGGGGTCTTGTGTGACAAGTAAAGCGACGTTTTGGGGCATTTTGCGCGCCATGCGATTGAAATGGGGAATTGGACTGCCTTTAGGGAGGCGCGTGCCAGCATGGTAGACGTTAATGGTGGGAATAGTGGCGATTTGATCCCCTAACATCTCAACCGCTTTTTTAATAGCATAATCGTAATCATCCCATGTCCAATTCGGATACCACTCGACACGCAAGGCGGTGTGATCATCATCATCCCAGATAAACTGTATCTTATCCATATGTTCATTGCTCCGCTAGCGCTAAATGTTACTTAGTATTAAATATAGCATATTTACAACAAATGTGAGCTAACCCAAGCAATTAGAAAAGTATCTCAAAAGTTTGCAAATTGTTATCTTTCTGAAAATTATAGGAATTTATGCTACAAAACCTGCTAATAGACTTGGCATAGAGATATATGAGCTTATACTCAAGATAAGCCAGATGAGGGTTAGAAATGTCTGTTAAATCTATGCCAGTTATCCTCATTATTGAAGATGATGCTGCTATGCGGCAGGCGCTGGCTGATTTTGTACAAGCAAATCGTTATGATGCGATTGTCGCTGCAGACGCGCAGACAGCCCTAGCGCTTTATGATGCCCATGCGCCAGATTTAATTTTGCTGGATGAGCAATTGCCGGATGGCAGTGGAATAGATTTCTGTTATCAAGTGCGCCAGCGTCAACATAAAATCCCCATTTTAATGATTACAGCGCATGATACCCCACAAACGATTGACGCCGCTTTTGAGGCGGGGGTAACGGACTTCATCCCCAAACCGCCCCATTGGACGGTGCTGCGCCACCGCATACAGGTACATTTACAGGCTTCCTATTCAGAGCAACGTATTGAGTACCGCAATCAGTTACTCTCCACCTTGAACGAAGCGGCCAAAGCGGTTTCGTCAACGCTGGACTTTTTCGAGATTCTGCACAAGGTGGCGCAATATGCGGCGCAAATCGTCCATGTCAACCATGCGTTAGTTTGGGAATGGGATGTTGAGAGCGGCATGGCCACCTTAAGCGCCACCCACGAAGGCATTACTGCCGAACCGTATGCAATTGATTTTGAAAATACATTACCAGAACTGTATTCGCATTGCCGCCAGAGTACAGCCCCTTATTACATTTCAGCAAAAGCTTGTAGTGCAGCGACACGTGAGCATCTGGCGCAGTTTGGGGCGCAGGCGCTACTGGTCATCCAACTTTATACCGCTCCCGGCGTGCGTGGATATATTGAACTGTTAGACGAAGACGCAGAGCGCCACTTTGCATCTGAGGATTTAGAGTTTATGACGTTGCTCGCGCAACAGGTGACGATGAATATCCGTAATGCACGGCTGCACTATTTGCTACAGCAACGGGAGCAGCAACTCGCTCGCCGTAACCACTTCTTAGAAATTCTGACGCAAGTTTCGCGGGCGGTGACCTCTTCGCTAGACCTGAATAACATACTGACACAGGTAGCGCGCGCTTGTGTAGAATCGCTGGGGGCAACGAGCGCCTATATCAGCGAAGTTGATGTACAAAACCGCACAATTAAAGTTATTACGGAATATATCAGCCCCCATGCTTCTCCTGAAGAGCGAGAGAGCGATTTAGGGCATGTCTATTCCATTGATAAAGATTTTCCTAATACCTTAGCGTGGATTACCTCGCCACAGCCTATAACAATCTTCCATATAGATGACCCAGCATTAAACGAAAAAGAGCGGGAGCATCTAGCGAAATATGGGGCAAAATCAGTCATACAAATCCCATTGAAAGTTGAGCCTAACTTACCATTAGGTATCATTGAAGTTTGGGAATCTAGGGAAAAGCGCAAGTTCACACGGGAAGATGTGGCGATTATGCAAGCTATCGCCAATCAGGTGAGCATGAGCATTCGCAACGCCATGCTTCATAAAGACCTGAATCGCTATGTGCAAACGTTGGAAGAGCGTAACCGCGAATTAGATGCCTATAGCCATACCGTAGCGCACGACCTCAAAGCGCCACTGAGCGTCATTTTCACCTATACGGGTTTGGCACGGCTCAAGTATCAGGACGAGATGCCGCAAGAACTGGCGAACTATCTGGCGGAAATCCGCGGGGCAGCAGAACGACTGAATAACATGATTGAGCAGTTGCTCTATCTCGCGCGGGTGACCGATGCTGACGAAACCATCAGTATGATTAATGCTTCGCAAGCGGCGCAAAACGCGCTCATGCGTTACATTGACCGCATTCGCGAAGAGCATATTCACGTGGAAATACAGGAAGATTTGCCGCCCGTCTTTGGGCATCTGCCATGGCTGGAAGAAGTTTTCGCCAACCTCATCGGCAACGCCATCAAGTATAAGGGGGAAGATAATCCCAATCCGACTATCCGCATCTATGGCCGCCGTGAAGGGCAGGTTGTCTATATCACTGTTGAAGATAATGGCATAGGCATCGCAGAAGCCGACCAGCAAAACCTGTTCGAAATGTTCACCCGTGCCGATAGCAATACGAAACAAGCGGGCTTTGGGCTGGGGCTATCGATAGTTAAGCGCATTATAACTAAGCTAGGGGGCGATATCGCTGTAGAAAGCGAACCTAATCGGGGAAGCCGCTTCACCTTTACACTTATTTCTGCAGAAGAGAGACGCCCCGCCCTCCCATAGGGCGACTTTGTGTTTTTATTTAGGCGAATATATTCCTGCGCCCGAACACGATTAGTAAGGGATACGCGCTGCAGGCCGCAGTGATGACAC
>WGEI01000034.1 GCA_015492875.1 Anaerolineae bacterium
TTACACCGCACTATTGCCCTTTGGCGTAACAACGTTATTGTGGCGATGGCGCTGGTCACCGCCATGGCTATGCTCATCACCGAGTTGGTCTTGCGCCCCCAAGCAGACGGCCTCTTGTTAATTGCTTTGCCTATGGCGGGTTTGCTCATTGGCGGGTTAATTGGTAATTGGGTTTACCATCTCAGCTATCGCAAAGTAGATAACGTGCTAGATGGCTACATCGCCACTTTAGAACGTGTTGCCGATGGTGAATTGCGCCAACGCTTGACCATACCCGATATGCCATTGCATACCCGCGAAGGGCGAATGCTGGTGCGACTGGGGCAGGTCATTAATCGTACTATCGAACGCCTGCACACGATTACACTGGAAATTAGCCATGCTTTAGAGCGGCTAGATACCGATACCCAAGAAATACTCAATGCCACATCCCGCCAAATCACGATGGCCAATGAACAAGATGCCGTCGTTACCGAAACAACAGCCACAGTGAACGAAGTGCGCGCAACCGTTACCGAAACCGCAGAGCGCGCCCAAAGCGTGGCAGAAACCGCCCAGCACTCCGTAGAAATTTCCCGCGCAGGGCTACAAGCCGTCAACGATACAGTTGCTGGTATGGAGATGATACGTCGCAAAGTGGAAGACATTGCCGATAATATCCTCATTCTCTCCGAACACACGCAGCAAATTGGCGAGATTATCGCCACAGTGAACAACCTTGCCGACCAATCGCGCATGTTAGCCCTCAATGCCTCTGTAGAAGCCGCCCGCGCCGGCGAAGAGGGCAAGGGCTTTGCCGTTGTGGCTATGGAAGTGCGCAACCTCGCCGACCAAAACCGCGATGCGACTGTGCAAGTGCGCGAAATTCTCGGCGAAATTCAACGCGCCACCAACAGCGCTGTTATGGTGACCGAAGAAGGGAGTAAAGGGGTTGATCAGGGGCAGTTGTTGGTGAATAGCGCCGGTGATTCCATCCGCGAACTAGCTAAAGCGATTGAAGAGGCTGCGATGGCGGCTTTGCAAATCGCTGCCAGCACGCGCCAGCAGACTGTCGGCGTTGACCAACTCACGCAAGCCATGCGCACTATCAAACATGCGACCGCTGAGACAGTCAGTAGCACTATGCAAGTGGAGGCCAGCGTGCAACGCCTGCGCGAAGCCGCTAAGCGTGTTAATGAAACCCTATCTGGATTACAGCTTGAACTATGACCGATTCATCTGATGCCGACCTGCTCAATATCTTCTGGATAGAAGTCAAAGAATATCTAGAAGCGTTGAATAACGGCCTCCTACAAGTCGAGATGCTACCAGAGGAGGATAAATCCGCTCGTCAGAATGTCTTACGAGAGATGAACCGCGTTGCCCATAGCATGAAAGGCGCGGCGCGGGCGGTTGGCATTAATCTCATAGAAACCCTCGCTCATTATATGGAAGAAATTTTTGGCGCGGCTCAAAATGACAAATTAACTATTGAGCCAGATGTTGCCGACGTGCTTTATGATGGCGTAGACCTCATCCAACAAGTGGTGGCCGGTGAAGAGAACGATAGCGAGACCGTAGCTGCTGTACTGGCCAATATGGAGCGCATCATTGCTACCATTGGGGGAGAAGCCTCCCCGACTGCTCCCCCGTCCTCGCCGCCCCCTTTGGATAACGATACAAGCGAGGGTGCGGCAACGCCTCCTGTTGAACCCGCCTCAGAAAGCCAGTCACCAGCGATTATTATTCGCCCTGTTGAAGAGACCATCCGCGTCACGGTATCTAAACTAGACCGCCTCATGGCCGAAGCCAGTGAATTGTTAATCGCGCGGATGCACAGCGAAGACCACGCCCGCCATATTCGCCAGTTGCGGCAACAACTAAGCCGCTGGGGGAAAGAGTGGCGTACCGTTCGGGCAGCTTATATTCGGCTGGCGCGCCGTATGCAAGATAGCGCTGACGACCTCGCTACAGATTTATCGGCACTGTTCAAATTTTTAGAGACGAACCAACGCCATCTCACCGAATTCAGCCGCCAATTAGCCCAGCTAAACCAGCAATTGGCGCAGGATAATATGCAACTGAGCGCCCTCGCCGACCAATTGCAAAACGATATTGGCGCGATGCGTATGATGCCCTTTGAGACCGTTGTCGGCGGTTTCCAGCGTATGGTGCGGGATTTAGCGCGGGAACTAAATAAACAAATTGAACTGGAGATTACCGGCGCGCATGTCGAGGTAGATAAAGCAGTTCTCGATGCGCTAAAAGACCCCCTCATGCATATTATCCGCAATGCGATTGACCACGGCATTGAATTGCCAGCAGACCGCCAGCTATTGGGCAAACCCCCCGTTGGGCGCATTCATTTGTGGGTAGAGCAACGTGGTGGCGAGATGGTCATCGGCGTACAGGATGACGGGCGCGGTATTGATAGCGAGATGTTACGCCGCCGCATTGTTGAGCAGCAATTACTCACAGTGGATGAGGTACAAGCACTCAGCGATGATGAAGTGCGTGCTTATATTTTCCATACTGGTTTGACGACCAGCCGTAAGGTGACGCACTTAAGCGGGCGCGGCATCGGTATGGATATTGTTCGTGACCGGGTGGAGAGTTTGCGTGGGCGCATCAGCGTGCAAAGCGAGGTGGGAAAGGGCACAACTATGTTAATCAGCGTGCCGGTTTCTCTCACGCGCCTTCGCTGTATTTTGCTCTCTGTCGGTGGCGAACGTTACGCCGTGCCCTCTGCTATGGTCGTGCGTATGGAAAAAGTCCCACGAGAAAACCTTTTTACCGCTGAGGGGCGATTATTGGTTGAAATTAACCAGCGTAATATGCCCTTAGTCTCGCTGGCGGATATTTTGCAAACCCCACAACATACCCCTGAGCGCGATTTGATACCGTTATTGGTGCTCAGTTCAGCAGAGCGTTTTGTCGCCTTCGAAGTTGATGAGCTGGAGAGTGAGACCGAACTCGTTTTGAAGCCAGTCGGGCGCGAAATTATCAACTTGCCGTTCATCTCTGGTGCGGCCTTGTTGGGGAATGGCGAAGTGGTCATCGTCCTCGATGCTAATGACCTCGTGCGCGCAGCGATGGGGATGACACTCCCCCGCCGTCGAGAGCGCGTCCAGCCAGCCATTGCCGCTCGCCCGCGCGCGCTCCGCGTTCTGGTCGTCGATGATTCCATTACTACCCGCACATTGGAGAAGAACATTCTCGATACGGCTGGTTTTGATGTGTATGTCGCTATTGATGGTCAAGAGGCTTGGGCGATGATTAACGAAATGGACTTTGACGTGATCATCAGCGATGTTGAAATGCCCAATATGAACGGCCTTGAGTTGACCAGACGCATCAAAGAGACGCTTACCACCCAGCACATCCCCGTTATATTATTAACCTCACTCGCTAAACCAGAACAGCGCGAGGCCGGTCTCCGAGCCGGTGCAGATGCTTATCTGGTGAAATCACAGTTCGATCAAGGCGAGCTACTACGCACGATACAATCCGTCACTTAATCACAATCCTGTTTGAGGCATGAATGAGCGAGAAAAAGCGTGTTTTGATGCTAGTTTATGGCAACGCGCACCGTGACCCGCGCGTGCGGCAAAGCGCGGAAGAATTGGCTGCTAATGGTTATGAGGTGGATGTTTTTGGTGTTGCATTACAAAATGCCTCCAGCGGCCTTTCCACCGTCAATCATGTGCAAATATATATCTTGCCGCTAGTGAATAGTCTCGGCATGGCGTTTAAGCAGTTATGGGCGCTTATACGGGGGCGCGTGCCTTCATGGGAAGGGCATACCCGCAGCAGCGGCATGGCGATTCTTCTTTATTGGCTGTGGGCGTTACGCTTGGGGCTGGCGCGCCATTATGATATTGTGCATTGCCACGAACACCAGCCGATGCCCGTGGCGTGGTTGCTTGCACGCTTGAAGCGTATTCCCTGGATTTACGATGCCCACGAACCGTTACCCGCCAACCGCACCGGGCGAGGTCGCAAGGCCTCAATGGCCATACGCATTGAAGAGATTTTTTTGCGGCGGGCAAATGCTGTGGTTACCGTTGGCCAACGGCTCGCAAAAGAGCTACAGGAGCGCGGGGCGCGGGATGTTGTCGTTATTGGCAGCTGGAAGCGTTTGGAGCAGTTTCGCCTGCCTAATGCAGTGCGGCAGGAAATCCGCGAGAAGCTCAACATGTCTCAAGAGGCGTTGGCTGTGGTGTATATCGGTGTACTTCAACCCGACCGCCGTATCGCCCCATTATTAGAAGCAGCCGCTGATGCGCCAGATATTCATATTATCATCGGCGGTTATGGGCCAGATGAGCCGCTTGTTACAGACATGGCGCAGAAATACGCCAATATCCACTGGTTAGGCATTGTGCCCTTAGATGAGGTGGCACGATATACCGTTGCAGGCGATGCCATCTATTACTGCCTCAATCCCGAAGCGCATATTGCTCACTACAGTACCCCCAACAAACTATTCGAAGCCTTAGCCGCCGCCAAGCCGATGATAGCGCTACGCGGCGTTGGTGAGCTTAGCGATATACTGGAAGAAGTTGGCGCCGGTGTATGGCTAAATCGTCCAACGAAAGAAGATGTACTGGGCGCGTTTGAGCAATTGCGCGACCCCGAAAACCGCGCCGCTTTACAAGAAGCTGCCCAGCAAGGGGGCGACCGCTATCATTGGGGGATTGCCGCCCAGCGCTTGCTTGATTTGTACGGGCGTTTATTGGCTTAGTTTGACAATGTCACTTTGGGCGAAAATAGCGCCTATCTCTAACCCTAATTGGCGATAAAGCTGGGGAGGCACGCTAATATCCCCTAGATACAAGTCGCCGATATAAGGCGCTGCACTATTCATCAACAAACCCTGCTTGGGCAATGCCAGTGTAAGCGTGGCATCAGCACGTATTGCTGGCTCATATCCCTCGCCTGTTGTCGTATCAAGCCCGCTGGGGTTGTCTAAAGCTAGTGTTGGAGCTGGATGCTGGTTGGCGAAGCGTATTAGCTCACCCGCTTCGCCTCTTGGTGCGCCCTTTAAGCTATAGCCAATAATGCCATCGAGTATGAGGTCTGCGTTTATGCGTTCATCAGGTGCTGTTGCAAAATGTACGTTAACGCCCATCTTCAACAAAATTTGAAGTTGCTGCTTAGCTGTGGGCGTGAAATTTTTCATCTCGCGGGTGGTATATACGACGACTTGCACCCCATAGTTACATAAACGC
>WGEI01000035.1 GCA_015492875.1 Anaerolineae bacterium
AAAATCGCGGGCGGTTAGAGGCGGATTGCGCCGCAACATTCCAGCCCCGTTTCACAAGGCGCTATCTGAGGGGCACATTAGCCCCGCACGTTCTGGGGCACGTGGGCTATATCAGCGAGGAAGAGTTAGACGATTTCAAGCGGCTAGGGTTTGATGCTGAGGCCATCGTGGGGCGTAGTGGCATTGAGCGCTCTTGGGATGCGACACTGCGCGGACAACCCGGCGGGCGTTTAGAACTCGTTTCGCCACAGGGAGAGCGCATTCGCATTCTGGCAGAAGCCGCTTCACGGCCAGCAGAAGCCATCTGGCTAACCCTTGATACTGATTTACAGCTTTATATCCAAACGGCGCTAGCAGAGTTATATGCTAATGCATTACCAGAATGGCGGGCGCAATCAAAGGGCGCGGCGGTGGTGGTCATGGATGTGAATACCGGCGAAATTCTCGCTATGGTGAGCTGGCCAACCTATGACGGCAACGCCTTGACGCCCTTCCCGTTCATTGGGCGAGAGGCCGCCGACCGCATCCTAGAAAATCTGGCGGAAAACGAACGCCGCCCCCAACTCAACCGCGTCACACAAGGGCAATACCCTGCGGGGTCTACTTTTAAGTTGATCGATTCGATTGCCGTCACAGACAGCGGCATTTATGCGCTAGATGAGAAATTCAACTGCACGGCGACATGGTCACGCGAGGAGAACTTTGTCCGCTATGACTGGAGTCCCGATGGGCAGGGAATTTTGACGCTGGCGCAGGCCATCGCCCGTAGTTGTAACACCTATTTCTATGAGGTGGGCTGGATTATGGATGGCGTAGACCCGTTCTTGCTGCCATCGTATGCCCATCGCTTTGGGTTTGGAGAGCCTACTGGTCTGCGAGATTTGTCGGAAGGCTATGGCACAATCCCCGACCCTGACTGGCTGGAAAATTACACCAACGGCGTCATCCCATGGCGGCGATCAGATACGGTGGATATGGCCATTGGGCAAGGCTATGTTGAAATCACGCCGTTACAGCTGGTGCGTTTTGTTGCGATGATTGCCAATGATGGCACGCTGTATCGCCCGCAATTGGTCAGCCGTGCTGGGCTGGGCGACACTTATAGCTATGTATTAGAACCCGATGCGATGGACGTTATCGAACTGCGGGCGGGCGTTCTGGAAACTGTGCGGCAGGGAATGTGTGAAGTGACGACAGCGCGTTATGGTACGGCGCGGCAAGTCTTCCGCAATTCGCCACTGGAGTCGATTGGCGTTTGTGGCAAAACTGGCACAGCGCAAAATCCGGGTGAAGGGGTAGAGCCGCATTCATGGTTCACCGCGTATGCCCCACGAGAAGAGCCGCAAATAGCCATCGTGGCTATTATAGAAAACGGCGGCGAAGGGTCACAGATAGCCGCGCCCCTCGTCCGCCGCGTTTTAGAATACTATTTCGGCTTCAGCAACTAAAACGCCATCATCAAGCGTTCAATGCGCGCTAGATACTCTCCATCAGCCAGCGGGTCATAGGTGGTACGGATGCGGCGGTTAATGAAGTGGGTGATGACATCCTGCTTGATGGCCGCTGAGGGCTGGCCTTGTTCCGCTTCAGCTTCGGCCAGCAATAAGGCGGCTTGGGCAATATGGGCAAAACGGTCTACGAGGCGGCGCGCATGTGCCTGCGCATAGCGTTCGCCATTCGCCACCATCCGCTGCATCAAGGAGAGCGTCTCATCTAGGGCGACCTCTACCAACTGGCGGTTATCATCCAAAACGGGCGTTTGCACTGTCTCTAGCTGTTGGCGAATATAGGCGACAAACGGCTCGTGCACATGGTAGCGCATAATGTCGCGCAGTACCTGCAAGCATAGCACGTTATGCGTCCCTTCCCAGCTTTCTAATACCACCATATCGCGGTACAGACGGGGCAAGATGCTGAAGCTTTCAATCGCACCATTGCCACCGAGCACCTCAATGCTTTGATGCACCACTTCGCTACCCCGAATACTGGTGATGTACTTATTGATATTGACGAACATACGATAGGCCAGCGCGGTGTATTCATCGCCCGCTCCCGTTTCAACGAGGTCTAGCAAGTGGGCAACAGCAAACGATGAAGCCGTTGCTGCATAGTATTCGCTCATCATATCGGCGACGGTTTCCTGCACCAGCGGATAATTGGCAATAGGCTGGCCAAAAGCTTCGCGGGCACAAGCATAGGAGGCGGCCTCAATATAGGCGCGGCGCATAATACCAGCGCAAGCAACTGCATTCATCAAGCGGGAAGTATTGAGCACTAACGAGACGACATTCTTAAAGCCGCTATCGAGCGCGCCTACCGGGTAGGCGACGGCATCCACAAAATCCACCTCAGCGCTGGCGAGGGTGCGCGTACCGAGTTTGTCTTTTAGGCGGCGGATGTAGAACCCATTCGTGCTGCCATCATCGAGACGACGCGGCACAACAAACAAGCCGAGACCGGGCGTACCATCGGGCGCGCCTTCTGGGCGGGCGGTCATGAGAAATTGGTCAGCGTTGATATTGGAGCAAAACCATTTTTCGCCAGTAATGCGCCATGTGCCATCTTCATGGGGGCGCGCCATCACTGCATTAGCACCGACATCGCTCCCACCTTGTACTTCGGTGAGGAATTGAGCGCCATGTTGCATCGCCTCATAATCGGAGTTTAGTAGTGGCGGCAAAAATTTTTCACGAACAGCATCATCAGCCACGGTTTTCAAAGCGCGAATGAGGCCGCTAGTACAGGCCAAAGAGCACATGTGGCCAGCTTCGCCGTTGTGATTGAGCAGATAGAACAGCCCCATTTGTTCGACGGTGCGCCCAGCTTCGCCCTGCATGGCCATAATGCCGCTCGACCAGACGATTTGGCCATTGGCGTCGTGGCTGGGATGAAATTCGATTTGCTCTGTGCGTTCGCCAATACCATTCCAACGGTCAAGGCGGGGATGGTTGCCGATGCGGTCTTCTATTTTGGCATTGCGGTCAATGACTGTGGCACAAGCCGCGCCCAACGCTTTGAAATTTGGCTCGGCAGCGGCATAGGCCTCATCGCCCATGTAGCGCCGTAACACGGATTGCAGATTGCGGTCGGCGGTGAAGAAATTATCAGGCTTGCTGGCCTCCCAAGCTTGTAACGCCGCCCGCCCTTTATCGATATTATCACTCATGCTGACATCCTTTGGGCTAAAATCAAATTTTGGTTTAATTATAACGCTAAGGGTTGCGGGGACAAAAAAGTGATTGAAAACCGCCACGCTGGTTTAACGTGGCGGCGGGTATGCTGTGGGGGAAATAGGATTAGGGTGAGGGAAGCGGTTAGTTGTTCTCTTTTTCCAGCGCCTCGATTTGCTCTTGCGTCATCCCAAAGCGGCGTTTGCGGCGGCTATATTCTACCAGCGCCTTACGCAATTCCTCTTTATCGAAATCTGGCCAGAAGGTCGGGGTGGAGTAATACTCCGAATACGAACCTTGCCAAATGAGGAAGTTGCTCAGGCGAAATTCACCGCTGGTGCGAATAATCAAATCGGGGTCTGGTAAGCCACTGGTATAGAGATAGCTGCTGATAAGCTCTTCGGTGACATCTTCTGGCGCAACACCATCACGGATGATTTGGCGCACGGCCTGCACAATCTCATCGCGTCCGCCATAGTTGAAGGCCACATTGAGAATGAGGCGCGAGTTATTTTTCGTGAGTTCGCAAGCCTGTTTCACCTTTTTCTGCAAGCGTGGGGCGATACCGCTCAATTCACCGATATGGCGAATTTGTACGCCATTCTCGTTGAGTTCTTTCAGCTCGCGATCAATGACCATTTCGAGAATACGCATCAACAGGCGTACTTCACGGCGCGGGCGCGACCAATTCTCCGTCGAGAAGGCATAAATGGTCAGAATTTCAATGCCAAAATCGACGGCAGCACGCAAGATGCGCCGCAAATTCTCTGTACCTTGACG
The DNA here is from genome assembly GCA_015492875.1 of Anaerolineae bacterium. Classification (GTDB taxonomy): domain Bacteria; phylum Chloroflexota; class Anaerolineae; order Aggregatilineales; family Phototrophicaceae; genus S146-30. The sequence continues at coordinate 3,951 of WGEI01000035.1, forward strand.
GTGTCCGGCGCTACGGGGCAAGCCACGTGCCTTAGCCCAACGCCCATTCCCATCCATAATGATGGCAACATGACGCGGAATGCGTTCCGGCAACGGGTGCTCCGTTTCGTCACCATCTCCCGGCGTGGGAGAGTCTTTAGTGGCTAACATTGGCTTCCCTTTTTCTTCCTGTAGGTGGTATTGCCGACATGGTCAGTATACTTGAAAGTATACAACCTGTCCTGCCTAATTCCTTAAATCAACACGTTGTCGAAAAAACTGTTCGTGCCAGTTGCGCCCCTCCGACATAGTATCATATCCAGCTAAACATCAAGGATGTCGTGCTCTTTGGCCTTGCCTAGTTCCTCGATTTTAGCGATGAACTCATCGGTGAGCTTCTGCACCTCTTCAAGCCCGTGATGCATTTCATCTTCAGAGATGAGCTTTTCGCGCTCGAATTCTTTCAAGTCATCGTTAGCAGCACGGCGAATATTGCGGATGGCAACGCGCGCCTCTTCCACACGATTGTGAAGTACCTTCACCAGCTCTTGACGGCGTTCGCGCGTCAGCGGCGGCATATTCAAGCGGATGACG
>WGEI01000036.1 GCA_015492875.1 Anaerolineae bacterium
GGTAATAGAAAGCTTATTAACACCCAAAAAACTAGTTGAAACCGCTTAAAAAGCCTAAAAAAGCCTATAAGTGTTAAGAAAAAAGCAAATACACCAATCCCAAAAACTATCAAATAACGATGTTCTATGATGAAGCCCGTCCACACAGGATAACCACCCTGAGCCACATATTTGGTAAAAATGTAGTTAAACTGTCCATAGAAGCGCTCAAAATCAATAAGTGCATAGGGTGTTGTTATAAGAAAAGAGAACGGGAAAAGAACCCAACTTACAAAAACTTGCCGAAAAGACAAATGCCGCGTATGAAGTAGATATAAACCTAATACAAAAACAGAAATACTAACAGCCGCTGCATTATACCGCGCACCGGTAGCTAAACCTGAAAACACGGCAGCCATACTCAAACCAATCCAACGCTTAGAAGGGGATTTTATAACAACCACACAAGCCCACAAAGTTAAAGCTACAAAGCCTGTTGCAATACTATTGGCAGTTGCATAGTGAGCATGTTGAACTAAGGGATAGGATACGGAAACCAATAAACCTGCAACTAAAGCAACATAGCGCCCGCCAAGCAACCGTGCTGACGCATAAGTAGCTGCAACAGTCAACAACCCTCCTAAAACCGAATAAACACGGGCTATAAAATATAAGGAAAAGGGAGCTAATTCTCTGCGTGGGGCATTATGAAATTCCGCAAGATTAATACCATTCGTCACTCCTGTCAATAAATCTGTTACAAAATTCAAATAAAGCACTCCCGATGGATATTCAAAAAATAGTGGATTTAAGCGTCTATGTATAGCCATCTCAAGCGGAATAGCGACATGAAAATATTCATCAGGATGTAAATAAGTTTGAGCGTTCAATTCCCCTATCCAACCTGAGCCATGTTGAGGTAATGGGTTACCAAAACTTAAACCAATGATGCGTAAAGAAGCCGCCAAAAACAGTAAGCAGGTAACAAAGAACCAATCGCTCTTAGACATATTATCACCTCTCAAAATTGCTCGTCGGCAAAGTACGTAGTGGCTGGCCACGAAGGGCAGCACGAAGGGCAGCACGGTCATCCCAAGGATATTCAGTAACCCCAAAACACATGCTTTGCTCATGTCCCTTACCGCAGACCATGACAATATCACCCGCTTTCGCCATTTGGCAGGCTTGGTAAATCGCCTCTCCTCTATCTGGAATGCGGAAGAAAGTTTCACCCTCTACACCACCATGCGCTAGACAACCATCGGCCATCATCTGAAGAATATCATCTAGCGATTCGGTGCGCGGGTCTTCCGCAGTGAGCACGGTTATATCGGCCAATTGCGCAGAAGTTTCTGCCATTAAACAGCGCTTCTCCACATCGCGCAGGCCAGCGCTACCAAAAACCGCGATTAAGCGCCCGCCTTGAGGTAGCATAGCGCGGCCTGCTTCAAGGGCACGACGGAGGGCATTCGGAGTATGGGCAAAATCCACTATCGCTGTGAAGTCTTGGCCTTCATCGATGCGTTCCATCCGCCCAGAAACACCCCGCACGGCCTCAACACCATCGATAATTGCTCCCCAATCTATCCCCAATCCCCGCGCCGCAGCAATAGCCGCCAACGCATTATAAATATTGAATTCGCCAACCAGATGCATAGCAAATTGGTGGCCATTAACTGTAAAACGCGTGGCATCTGGAGCGTGTTCAATGGCAACAGGGCGAAACGTCGCCTCAGCCTCGATGCCATATAGCAAAGTCTCATCGGCGGGGATAGCGGCGAAATAGGCAGCAGAACGGTCGTCTGCATTCACTACCGCCACTTTGGGCTGGTCGGATTTATAGTGCGAGGCTTTCAGCATATGAAACATGATGGCTTTGGCATCCCGATAGGCCTCCCATGAGCCATGAAAATCGAGGTGCTCATGAGTGATGTTGGTCATCACAGCAACATCAATATCCACCCCTGTTAAACGCCCCTGTGCCAGCCCATGGCTTGTCATTTCTAGCACGCAATGCGTAACACCATTGGCCACCATTTGGGCGAGCAAACTCTGTACCTGTGGTGCACCGGGGGTGGTTACATGTAAACCAGTGGGGATGGTCGCCCCGCCGAGGTCGGCTTCAATGGTGCTGATAAGGCCGGGATGAACGCCTTTCGCCTGTTTAAGAATGCTATGTAATAGGTGACTAGTTGTCGTTTTACCATCAGTGCCCGTCACACCAATAACGATGAGTTCACGTGAAGGAAAATCAAAAAACGCGGCGGCTAATAATCCCAAAATCGCCCGCGCATCACGCACTTGAACATAGGGGATGGGCAAATCTCGTATATTCGCCTCGCCAACGATGGCGGCAGCGCCACGCTCAATCGCCTTTGGGATAAATGTATGGCCATCTACGGAAGCGCCCCGACGGGCAACAAATATACCGCCTTCGCGCACATCGGCATCGGTTTCTACAACTGGCGCGGTAATAGCTACATCGCCATGAACTGCGAGAATGGCATCGTCGGGTAAATAAGCAAGGAGTTCGCTTAATCTTTTTTCCATAAAACCTGCTCATTAGAGATTGGTTACTATTGCGCAAAATCTTAACCGAAACACAGCGATAGAAAAAGACCTGAATAGGGAAAAGCAACGGACGCACCATTTGGCGCGCCCGTTTACTCGCTATTCAAGCCCGTGACGTTCTGGCTTATTAGTTAAGGCTGCTAGCCAGTTTGTTGAGGTTGCTGCGAACGCTGCCATCAACGACGCGGTCGCCGGCACGGATAACTAACCCACCGAGAATATTGGGGTCTACGGTGAAGGTCACATCATCAACGCCGAGTTCCTTCTTGACCAGTTGTTGCTCCGCATCTTCGAGCGGCATGGCACTAACGACCTCAACACTACCGGAGAGCGATTTAGCCTCCGCAGGCACTTTGGCGAAGAAATCTTTGACGAGTTCCTTCTGGCGCTTGGCGTCTAGTGTGCCACCAATGAGGCGCTGCGATAGCGCGACAGCGATGTTCACAACTTGGTCACGGAGGCCGGCCAATTGTGCATCACGTTCGGCGGCAGCGGCAGCGCGTGCATCGGCACGGATTTTCTCTGCTTCTTGACGGGCAGCCGCTTCAACGTCTTTGCCAACTTGCTCGGCACGTTGACGGGCTTCCTCGATGATTTTTGAAGCTTCTGCGCGTGCATCGGCACGAATTTTTTCCGCTTCATTTTCGGCATTCATGCGCGCTTTTGCGGCGGCTTCTGCGTCTTCTAGACCTTTGGCAATGCGGGCGCGACGTTCGCGCAGAACATTCACCAGCGGGTCATAGATGAAGCGCGTCAGCAGCGTGTAAAGCACGATGAAGGCGATGATTTGTACCAGCAAGAAGCCGGGGTTAATACCTAGATTATCGAGTGGACTCATTGACGTACTCCCTTCTCAACTCGCCTGAACGACGCCAGCGCGATTACTGGAGCACGAACAGGATAATCAGCGCGACCACCAAAGCGTAAATCGCGACGGCTTCCGCAAAGGCCACACCCAAAATCATGTTCGTCTGAATGGTAGGGGTATGATCTGGGTTGCGCCCCATCGCTTGCACGGCACCGCTAACGGCGAGGCCGATACCGATACCACCACCCAGCGCGCCGATCATCGCGATACCCGCGCCAATCGCCTTGCCAAGGATAATAAGAGCTTGAGCCTGTTCCATATCGTCGTATCCTCCGTATGTGTGTTAGCTTTGTGTTTTACAGTTCAGCGAGCTTTTAGCCCGAAAATTTCAATAGATAGCACCTACTAGTGTGCGCCTTCTTCAGCGTGTTCGCCATGTTCATCGTCATGGTGATGGCTGACCGTTGCCAAGCTCATGAAGATAGCCGTCAGCAAGGCGAAAACGAGCGCCTGAATGATACCGACGAAGAATTCCAGCATGAAGAATGGCCACGGCATTACTGTGACGAGGAAGCTCATCACGAATAGCAGAATTGAACCGGCGAAGATATTGCCGAGAAGACGGAAAGCAAACGAGAGCACCTTCGCGAATTCACCGATAAGTTCCAGTAAGCCGACGAAAACATCAATCGCACCAAGTGGTGATTTAAATAGGTTTTCGAAGGCAAAGAACTTACGTAGATACCCCAGCCCCAAAGCTTGGAAGCCAATCACCTGTACCATAGCCATAGCGCTAAGGGCTAAAGCTAAGGTCATGTTCAAATCAGTGGATGGGGAACGAATATAGGGCAGAACAACAAATGGCCAAGCCTTACGTTGCTCTGGGTCGTTGGGGTCTACGTGGAATTCCTCTTCTTCGCCACCGTTTTCCTCACTGGGTTCTTCACCAGCAGCAGCGAGGTCATCAGTGGTTTCGCCGTGTTCAGCATCAGCAGCAACTTCGTCTTCGGTTGCGGCATGGTCATCTTCTACTGTAGTATCAGAGAAGTTCTTGGCATCTAAATCTGACCAAGCGATTTGGGCAACGCCAGTGTAGCAGCCACGGTCACGGCGTGCCTGTTTTTGCGCAACATAAGCAGCTTCTGCTTCGCGGAAGGCCTCTTCGGCGCGGGCATCAGGATCAATAGTAGAAGCAGTAGCTTCTTCACCATGACCACTCTCTTCAGCAGCCGCTTCAGTAGCTTCTTCGCCATGTCCACCAGCTTGCTTGAGTTCAAGCTCGGCTTCGGCACGGGCTTCTTCTGCAGCCTGTTCAGCAGAGGCAAAAGCATCGGCATCGGCCTGCGCCTCAGCTTCAGGGCTGACCCAATCACACTGGCCATTGAGCGCCCAACCACCGAGAAAGGCGGGATAAATCTCCCAACCATCGGTAGGCACATGCTGAGCTTCGCCCGTTTCTTCATCGACAACAATCTCATAGTGCGGCTCAATGAAGCCAACGCTATCGATACCGGGGAGCAATTCTGCCCAGTTCGAAAGCAACACAATGAGGAAAATTGTCATGAACATGCCGAAAATCGGGCGGAAATAGCGCTCCGGCGCGAGGCCGCTGACGAACCCATACAGGCCTTCAAAAACCATTTCGAACAGGTTATAGAAGCCACCACGCGGCACTTCTGCCCCGCTCTTGGGGCGGCGCGAGCGAACATACAATGCCAGGATGACGAGCAATATCCAAACGATGATGGACATCATCAAGGTATTGGTCATCACACCCAGCCCAAACGGCAACTCAATGGTGCCCGGTGGATATTTTTCACCCGGAAGTTGGATGATAGGGACCACCGGCGGCACACGGAGCGCCACAAAAATACCGGCTATGAGCATGAGCAACGCTACATAGCGGCGTTTACCGTCCCAGAATCCTTTACGCACTTACATCGTCCTCCTTCTGTGATGTAGCAGCCTGGATTGTTCGGGCTTTATAGCGTGAATAGCGGTAAATTAGCCAGAGGTTGAGCGGCACTGTGATGAGAACGGCCACAAAAGTGAATAGAGGCCGAGTGCCCAACACTCCGTCTAGAACCAAACCTAAAACGATTGAACCGCCAATGGTGACTGTGAGCAAGCAACCTACTTGCCCCAGCACCTGCGCAACGAGCATATATGTGTTATCTTGCGGCTCAGGTTGTTGCATAGTTGCATATGGGCGGGGAGCACTCCCCCACCGCTCTCCTTACAACTTAGTGCTGTTTGATTTCAACAAAAACTACATCGGTCTTTCGTGAGAAAGGGGCGAGGTGGCTCACCCCTGCGAATTTTATCACAAACACATGCCAATTACCACAAGCATTCTGGCTATTTATTACAAAGCCAGCAAAGCCTGTGCGCCTTGTGCAGCCCAGTCAAAAAATGGTTGCGCGCCGAACGTGCCCAGCAATAGCACAGCGATAGATGTGAGGCCAATAACCCACAAAGTAGAGCGCGACAACGCAATGCTTTGACTATCGTATTGGCTGCGGTCGACATACATGACTTTGATAACAATCAGATAGTAATACAAAGCCACGATAGCGTTCAAGACAGCGATAATCGCCAGCAGCACCATGTTGGCATTGACGGCGGCTGTGAACAAATAGAACTTGCCGAAGAAGCCAGCCGCAGGTGGGATGCCCGCGAGCGACAAAATTGCGATGGTCATACCTAGTGCCAGCCACGGATTACGGCGGGAAAGGCCGCCCATGTCCTTGATATTCTCTGAGCCAGTTGTTTCGCTGAAGATGAGAACCCCAGCGAAAGCGCCTAGATTGGTGAAGGTATACATGAGCAGATAGAACGCCACGGAAGCGACACTATAATCGCTTTGTGATTGCATGGCGGCAACACCCACCAATACATAGCCAGCCTGCGCAATCGATGAATAGGCCAACAGGCGTTTGATATTGGTCTGGCGTAACGCCAGCACATTGCCGATGGTCATCGTCACGATAGCCAAAACTGATACCAGATTAACCCAAAGCGTCTGCAAGTTCTCTTGCCCAATGACCAGCGTGACAGGGAATACCGCCAACAGAACGCGGACAAGCAGGGCAAAACTAGCTGCTTTACTGGCAACGCTAACGTATGCTGTAACTGGTGTAGGCGCACCTTCATAGACATCGGGGGTCCAGAAGTGGAAGGGCACCATACTCACCTTGAAGCCGAAGCCAACCAACAGCATCAGCAACGCACCAATCAACGGCAGCGGGTTATCTGCCACCGCGGCGGGGAAAGCCTGCGATAGCGTGTAGATATTGGTCTCGCCAGTGAAGCCATACAGCAGGCTAAAGCCGTAGAGCATGACACCGGAGGAAAACGCCCCAAATAGGAAATACTTCATACCACTTTCGCTAGAGCGCTCATCATCACGGCGGAAAGCTGCGAGGATGTACAGCGGTATGGAGAGCGTTTCCAAACCGACGAAGACCATAATCAAATCGGCAGCGGCGGCGATGAGGCTAGCGCCTAAGGTGGCGACAATGACGATAAGATAGAACTCGCCCTTGTGCCCGACTTCGCTATCATCAGCCGCCATCAAGCAGGTGATAGAAGCGCCGATGATAATCATCACCTTGAAAATTTGCGCTATCAAATCATAGCGCACCATGCCGCCCCAGAACACTTGCTGTTCCGAAGGCCCCCAAATTAAGGGCGTAACCGCAATGGCGGCCAGACCAATGGCGGAGACAAAGGCGATATTACGGCGATTTTCTTTGCCCCCATAAAGGTCTAGCAACAGCACGACAACCGCCAAAACGGTCAGCAATAGTTCTGGAATGACAGCAGGTAGGTGTGTCCAGAAATCGAAACTTGCTTCCACGGTTACACCCCTCCCAGCAATGCGATTATCGGATTAACCCCGGTGGTAATCATCGGCGCCATGATGCTGGGATAAACACCCAAGATAATGAGAGGCACGCCCAACAAGAACAAGATAATGCGCTCGCGGGGCAGAATGTCGCCGATATGGGGGTATTTCTTATCATCGAAATCGCCGAAGAACACTTGGGCGGCCACACGCAACACATAAGCGGCGGTCACCACGATACCAAGCGCGGCGAAGATAACGATGACAGAGTAGTAATTTGTTAAAGTAAAGTTCCCGATTTTCAGTGCGATATTCTCCGAAGCCGCCCACATCCCTTGAAAAATCGGGAATTCGGCGATAAACCCGCTGAGGCCGGGCATACCCATACTGGTCAAACCGCCAACAATAAAGGCGACGGCAACCCAAGGCATCCGTTTCACAAAACCGCCGAGACTGGGAATATCGCGCGTATGGGCGCGGTCATACACCATGCCAACACAGCCAAAGAAGAGCGCTGTCATCGCACCATGACTGAACATCTGCAACCCTGCGCCGGTCATGCCGGTGACGTTCATGGTCGCAAAGCCCATGCTCACCAACCCCATATGGCTCACAGACGAGAAGCCAATAACGTACTTGAAGTCACGTTGGCGGAAAGCGATGAACGCGCCGAAGACCACATTAATCAGGGTGAGGAAGACAATCCATGGCAGGTGCACTCTAGCGCCATCGGGCAAGAGTTGTACACCAACACGGAGCGCCGCATAAGCCCCTAGCTTCATCAGAACGCCAGCGTGAATCATAGAAACAGCGGTAGGCGCGGCCACGTGGCCATCTGGCGACCAGTTGTGGAACGGGAAAATACCAGCTAGAACGGCGAAGCCGATGAAGATGAAGGGGAACCAGAATGTTGAGAATGTCAGAACATCACTGCCAAAAACGGGGATGTTAAAAGCGCCATTTTCCGCAGCGAGCATCAGTTGTTTCATATTGAAGCTGAGTTCACTTGCATCGGCGGAGATAATGCCGAGCGATTTACCCGCTTCAAAGATTGCGGGGTTATTGAGATAGAAATCTTGTGCGGTGAACACAAGGGCAATAACACCGATGAGCGCCACCACCGAGCCAACGAGAATATACAGCGTCAGCTTCATAGCGGCGTATTCGCGCCGTTCTTTCCAGCCCCACCCCGCAATGAGCAGGTACATCGGGAAGATAGCTAGCTCATAGAAGAAGAACAGGGTGAACAAATCGATGGAGATGAACACACCATAGACACCCGCAACAAGCAGTAAGAAGAACGCCATAAACTCGCGGGTACGTTCCAAATCCCATGAGATGAGCACGCCGGCAACGGCAACCATACCCGTCAGAAGCACCATCGGCGCGTTCAGGCCATCAAGGGCTACGTGGTATTTGATGCCGAGAGCCTTTACCCATGTCACTTGTTCCTCAAAGAAGAGGCCATCAGCAAAGAGCTTCGAGGCGATACCTTGAGCACCAATATCTGCCAATTCTGCGGGGTTCTCCATAGCGGCTTGTGCCGATGATAAGGCCTCTACTTGGCCGTTATAAGAGAAGTAAACCGCCGCAGAAAGCGCCAGCACAATGACCGCGCTGGTGATAGCGATACCCCGTATCAGGTCGCGATTGTCTTCATTGATGAACAGAATAATGATCGCCGCCACAATGGGGACGAAAACGATGACGCTGAGAACCGGTAGCGTGAATCCTTCCATAGCTCTTATCCTAACCGCCTAAAATGCGGGTCACCGTGTCGTTGATGACCGGCAGGATCCAATTCGGCACGACGCCCGTAATCAGCATCAGGGCGAGTAAGGGCGCAATGGCCACAACTTCGCGCCGTTCGATTTCGAGATGGTAGTCGCGCCACTTGAGGTTAAAAGGCCCGTGTAAAACGGCACGAATGCCCTTGAGGATGTAACCGCCGGTGAACAGCAGGCCAATCATGGCGATTGCTGTGAGGGCAGTGAAGACAGGCCATGTGCCGCGAACGACGAGAAATTCGCTGACAAAACCATTCAATCCCGGCAAGCCCAAGCTGGCCATACTGGTGAAGATGAAAATAGCACCGTAAATTGGGGCTTTCACCCAGAAGCCGCCATATTCGCGCAAGTCGCGGGTATGGGTTTTGTGATAGATACCTCCGGCGAGCAAGAACATAGCCGCCGAACTGAGGCCGTGATTGAACATCTGCAAGACAGCGCCATTTGTGGCGATAATCGCCGTCTGGGCATCTGCTGCGGCACCGGTCGCCCACATTTGGCCATAAGCGCGCGCCATGACAGCGAGGCCGATACCAACAAAGCCCATGTGATTGACCGAACTATAGGCGACAAGCCGTTTAATATCGTTTTGGCCAAAGGCGGCGAAAGCGCCTAATACAATGCCCAATACAGAGAGCGCGGCGAAGAGTGTGGCTACATCAATGTTGAGTAAGCCAACTGTGCTGTTCCAAACATCTGGGAAGAGCGGAATCACCAAGCGGATGAAACCGTAAGCGCCCAGCTTCAGCATGACGCCGGCCAGCAACATCGAGCCAGCAGTTGGCGCTTCACCATGGGCATCGGGCAGCCATGTGTGGAATGGCCAAATGGGCACTTTGATACAGAAAGCGACAAAGAAACCAACGAATGCTAACGCTTTCACTGTGGCAACATCAATGCCCAGCAAAGCAGAGCCTTCACGGAAGGCAGGCCATTGTGTGGCCAGTGTCGCTATTTCGTAAGTGCCGGCAGACCAGCCAATCAGCTGGGTAGCGAGCAACATACCAAGCGTACCGCCAACTGAGTAAATCATGAACTTAGTAGCGGCGTACTTGCGATTGGGGCCACCCCATTGGTCGATGATGAAGTACATCGGGACGAGGCTCAACTCGTAGAAGAGGAAGAAAATCATCAAGTCCATCGCCACGAAAACGCCCATCAAGCCCGTCTCGAAGAAGAGAAGCAGGGCTAAATGGATGTGGGCGCGGTCTTCCACTTCCCAGCTAATGAGCACGGCCAACGGCACGAGGATGCCCGTGAGCAAGACCATTGTCGCGCTCACACCATCAATGCCTACATGCCAACTAGCGCCCAGCAAGCTGAACCATTCGACTTGCACTTCAAACAGGAATGGCGATGCATCGGGGCTAGGTTGATTTTGCTGGTAGACGAAGAAAACCGTCACCGCAACTGCGCCAATGAGCACAGCAAAACCCAGCGCCACCCAGCGCACCAGCGATTTATTGGCGGAAGGCATAGCCGCCACAATTAAGGCGGCAATTGCCGGCGCGATAATCAAGAAAGATAACGGATCAATTCCGAATATATCAAACATCGAGCGTACTCCCCTACCCGGCGGCCTGCAAGATACCGGTCGATAACGCCAAGATGATGCCTATCACCAGCACAGCACCTAAGACAACGAGCAAGTATTCCTGCACATGGCCGGTTTGAATGCGCCGCACCCAGCCGCCAAAATCAAAGATGCCATCCGGGATACCATCACCAACACCGTCAATGAGCCATGTGTTGAGTACCTTGAAGAGGTCGCCAATCCAAGTGGCAACACGGGCGATAGTATGAAGGATGCCATCCAGAATGCCACGATCGATGAAATCGATAACGAAGCGAGAAAAGGCCTGTGATGGCTTCACAAATACGGCGACATAGATTTCGTCGATGTAGTATTTGTTCTTCAATACCGTGTGCACTGGCCCCAGAATACCGACTAACGGGTCTTCCTCGCCGGCAACAAGCGGCTTACGCCAGTACATCCACCAACCGAGTCCTAAACCACCCAGCGCCACCACAAACGAGGTCAAAACTGGGATGGCGTTGACGGCAGGCGCTTCAGCTTGAAATGCTGGATGTAGGGTTTCAATGACAAAATAGTGGAAAGCATTATGTTCTGGCGAGAAAATAGGCCCAAGAATCGGGAAATCTGGCGGCACACCGACAAAACCAGCCGTGATGGCGAAGAAAGCCAAGATAATCAACGGCAGGGTCATGGTAAAGCTCACTAGCCCGCGCCCTAGATTAGCATGTTTGGCCACTTCGGTGCGCGGTTCGCCCCAGAAAGTCAGACCAAGCTGGCGCATGGTGTAGAAGGCAGTGAGGAAAGCCGCCACTGCGAGCATGATAAACACCAGTGCATGAGCGCCATACCCTTTAGTGAGGCCATAGAAGGCATCGGCCAAAATTTCATCTTTCGACCAGAAACCGGCGGTAATGAGCGGAAAGCCCGCCAACGAGAAACCGCCAATCAAGAAGGTGATGAAGGTCACGGGCATGGTCTTTCGTAGGCCGCCCATGTTCATCATATCTTGCGGGTCGAAGTGGCCGTGATGGTCATCATGATGATGGTCATCGTGACCATGTGCGGCATGTTCATGGACATGATGCTCGCCATGTTCCATACCGTGAATGACCGAGCCAGAGGCCATAAACAGCAAGGCTTTGAAGAAGGCATGAGTAATCAGGTGGAAGGCGGCGGCGATATACGCGCCGATACCCAACGCGGCCATCATGAAGCCCAGCTGAGAGATTGTCGAATAAGCGAGAACGCGCTTGACATCGTTCTGCGCCACGGCAATCGTCGCAGCAAAAAGCGCGGTAAAGCTACCCACAACCGCCATCAAAACCATTGGTTGGCTTAAAATGCCATAATGCGGGTTACCACCGGCCTCCAATAAGGGGTATATGCGGATAATCGCGTAAATACCAGCCGACACCATCGCCGCAGCGTGAATCATCGCGCTAACGGGCGTGGGGCCTTCCATCGCGTCTGGTAGCCAGACATGCAATGGGAACTGGGCGGATTTACCGATTGTACCCACGATGAGGAAGATGCCGATGATACTGGCAGCGCTGATACCCCAGCTACCGAAGATAAGCGCGGGTGTGGCAGCCAGCTGCTCTAACAGTTCCGGATTATAGAGAATATCGCGGAAGTTGAGCGTGCCGGTGGCATAGTACAGGTAGACAATGCCCAGTAACATGACAACATCGGCAACGCGGGTGGTGATGAAGGCCTTGATAGCGGCCTTATAAGCGCTCTTTTTTTCGAACCAGAAGCCAATGAGCATGTAAGAGCACAAGCCCATGACTTCCCAGCCGACGAAGAGCAATAGCAGGTTATCGGCCACGACGAGGGTAAGCATTGCGCCAGCAAAAAGCGAAATCAGCGCAAAAAAGCGCGACTGGCGCGGGTCATGAGCCATATAGCCGATGGAATAAATGAAAATCATCAACACCGCCAGCGGCACCATAATGAGCATAATCACCGTCAGCGGGTCTACAAATACGCCAAGGCGGAAGGCAGTATCCCCTGTTGCCATCCACGCGATATTGCTGGCGTAAACCACTTCTGCGCCAAAGCCGTGCTCACCAAACGCGCTAAACGCCACTGTATAGCTGAAGAACAGCGCCATAATGACACCAGCCAGACCAACAGTGACACTGAGAATACGGCTGGGCACAGTGGCCACAGGCACAAGCATCCCCTCATAATCGGGATGATGGCCACCGTATTCGTGACTAGTAGCGGGGACTAAACGCGCCCGATTGGTTGCTAGCGTGATAATGAAAAACGCCAGCAGAGGGCCAACCGGAATGAGCCACGGCAGGAAATTCGGATCACTGAAATTGACTTCCATGATTCGCCCCTACCCTTTCAGCACGTCGGCTTCTTCAACAACGACCGAGCGCTTCTTGCGGTAGACTGCAATCAC
>WGEI01000037.1 GCA_015492875.1 Anaerolineae bacterium
GTGACATTTTTCATGAAAGTGTCATTTTAGGATATGACATTCTCATGACATTGTGCACTGCCGTCACATTGTACTTTGTTTCACAATATAGATGTAAAAGCATATTCGGATAGGCGGATATGCTCATAAACGAAGTGAGGAATAAATGGTGATGGATCGGAAACTGCGCGAAGAATTGGTACAGATGCACGTTGGCATTTGTAGCGCGCTAGCAGACCAGAACCGTATTTTGATACTGACCGCGCTGGCCGATGACCCCTGTTATGTCACGGAACTGGCGGCATCGCTCAGCATGCCACAGTCCACAGTCTCACGACATCTGAAAGTTTTACGGGAGCGCGGTTTAGTCTATGCGGAGCGCGAAGGGCAATATGTCCGCTATCGCCTCGCCGATGACCGCGTTATACAGGCGCTCAATTTGCTGCGGGCGGTGATGCAGGACATTCTACGTGAAAAGGTCGCGCTGGCGCATTCGTTTGAACATGATTATGCCGGGAGCAACTCGCAGGAGGAACAATCGTGAAGACTTTGCTCATTTTAGGCGGTGGTACTGGCGGCACAATGGTCGCCAACCGTATGCACGAATTGCTAGATAGTAGCCAATGGCGGATCATCGTTGTTGACCGTGACGAGATGCACTATTACCAACCGGGCTTTTTGTTCATCCCCTTTGGCGTCTATAAACCGCACGAAGTGGTGCGCCCCAAGCGCAACTTCCTGCCGTCAGATGTCGAAGTGGTGTTCTCCGATATTGAACTGATTGAGCCGGACAAAAATCAAGTGCGGCTGGCTAAAGATAATCGCGTTATCCAGTACGATTATCTGGTGATTGCCACGGGTAGCCATATCCGCCCCGATGAAATTGAAGGCATGTTAGATGGCGGCGGCTGGCAGAAGAATATCTTCGATTTCTACACGCTACAAGGCGCGACGAAACTCGCCGATTTCTTGCGCACATGGGAAGGCGGGCGTTTGGTGCTCCACGTGGCCGAAATGCCGATTAAGTGCCCGGTGGCGCCGTTGGAGTTCGTCTTCTTGGCCGATTGGTTTTTCCATGAGCGCGGCATCCGCGACAAAGTGGAGATTGTCTATAGCACGCCGCTCTCTGGCGCGTTCACCAAACCGCAGGCAACCGCTGTGCTCGGCGATTTACTCGCCCGCAAGGGCATTGACCTTGTCGCCGATTTCAATATCAGCGAAGTTGATAACAGCAAACAAGTCATCAAATCATGGGATGGCCGAGAAGTCCCCTATGACCTGCTAGTGACTATCCCCACCAATATGGGCGCGGAGGTCATCGAGCGCAGCGAAATGGGCGATGATTTGAACTTTGTGCCAGCCGATAAGCATACGCTGCAATCGACCCAATGGGAAAATGTGTGGATTATTGGCGATGCGGGCAATGTGCCAGCCTCTAAAGCGGGTTCGGTAGCGCACTTTATGTTGGATGTGGTCGTGGAGAACATTTTGCGCCATATCGATGGCTTGCCTCCGCGCCCAGATTTTGATGGCCACGCCAACTGCTTCATCGAGACTGGCTTCGATAAAGCGGTGCTCATCGATTTCAACTATGAAACCGAGCCGCTGCCCGGTAAATACCCGCTGCCCGGCATTGGCCCCCTCTCGCTGCTCAAAGAGACCCACGCCAATCATTGGGGCAAGCTGACTTTCCGCTGGCTCTATTGGAACGTCCTGCTCAAGGGGGGCGAAATCCCCGTCTCATCCCAGATGCTCATGGCCGGCAAGTGGGCTAGCTAGAACGGAGGTGCGCAGATGAGCGCCGAACTGACCGAACTCAACGCAAAGTTAGATTATCTCATTGAGCAAATGGACGCCCAGCGCCAACGTCAGGCCATGCTTGAAGAGCTATGGCGCGATATGCAGCCCATCATCCGCGATGCTTCTGATATTGCGGTGCAGGAACTGGCAGAAGTAGATGGCGCGTTCCGTATGGAAGACCTCGTCGCATTGATGAAAGCCTTCCTGCGCAATACCCGCACCTTCATCACGCTGGTAGAGCAGTTGGAGGCGCTAGTGGACTTCATGCCAGATGTCAACCGCATTATGACGCCCGCAGTGGATCAACTGGTGGAACAGTTGGCGCTGCTAGAAGAGAAGGGGTTCTTCAAATTCGCCAATGGCTTGCTCTATGTAGTTGACCAAGTCCTCAGTGCCTTCGATGAAGAGGATGTGCGGGCGTTGGGCGATAACGTCGTCACCATCCTGACGACTGTGCGCAATATGACCCAACCTGAAGTGATGACATTAGCCAACCGCGCCATTGAAAGCGTGGAAGCGCCAGTTGAAGAAGATGTTTCTGTGTGGCGGTTGATGCGTGAAATGCGCGACCCCGCCACCCGTAAAGGTATGGCGCGCTTGTTGCATATGCTCAAGGCGCTCGGTGAGCAGGAAACTCTGGGCACAAATTAGACCATAAGCGCCGCCTAGCGGTGTACATATACCGACCGTATCAATAACCAAATATGGAGGATAGTAACCATGACCACAGCTGAACTTCTCAACGGTATCGAATTTGATAAAGATGGCTATATGGTGGATGCCGGCGCATGGACGCCAGAAATCGCCGAAGCGCTGGCCGCTGAAGAGGGTATCACCCTGACAGACCGCCATTGGGTGGTGATTAACTTCGCCCGTCAGGAATATGCCGCCAACGGCGATGCGCCCACCATCCGCCGCATCACCAAACGCACCGATGTCTCCACTAAAGAGCTATACCAGCTCTTCCCAGATGGCCCCGCCAAGCAAGCCGCCCGCATTGCTGGCCTGCCCAAGCCCACCGGCTGCATTTAAGCCGCGCTGTTGAGTGCAAAAGGAGCATGAACCATGACCGCTACCGCAACTGCTGAACAAAACCACGATGTGAAAGCCAAGAAGCAAAAGCGCAAACTGTGCATCATCGCCAGCAAAGGCTCGTTGGATATGGCCTATCCGCCCCTGATTTTGGCCAATGCCGCCCGCATGAGTGGCATCGAAGTGCACATATTCTTCACCTTCTGGGGGCTGGATATCATCAACAAAAAGAAGATTGACCATCTCCGTATGACGCCTGTCGGCAACCCCAGTATGCCAATGCCGCAATTGTTGGGCGTGTTGCCAGGGATGGCCGCCCTCAGCACGGCTATGATGCAAAAGCAAATCGAAAAGCTGGACTTCCCGCCGGTGAGCGAATTCATCGAAATCCTCATGGATAGTGGCGCTCATATCTATGCCTGCAAGATGGCGATGGATATGATGGGCCTCACTCAAGAGGATGTTGTGGACGGCGCGGAGGTGTTAGGCGCAATGGAGTTCCTCGAAATTGCTGAGGATGCACAGATACTCTTCGTCTAAAGGGCAATTTGCCTTTGCGCTCTAATGTGCTAAACTCCTCATGTTTTTGGGGGCGTCGCTAAACACGGCGCCCCTTTTTCCTACGCTCATCACACTCTCATCCCTAAATAAGCAACAATCCCGCGCCTTCCTCGTATGGATATATAGTGGCTTTGGTTGAATGTTGCCATTGGCGCTAAAATGCTAGTGACCATTCAACGAAATTTAATTAGAGGAATGGCGAAAGGATTTTTGTCATGATTGCACCGGAAATAGCAAAACAGGTGCTGGCGGAGGCGTTGCGCACTGGCGGCGACCTCGCTGAAATCTATGTTGAAGACCGCACTTCTTTATCATTAGGGCTTGATGATGGCCGCTTGGAGAATGCTGTGCGTGGTGCAGACCGTGGCGCCGGCATTCGGGTATTCTTCGGCAATCTCGTCACTTATGCCTATACCGACGACCTGAGCGAAGCGAGTTTGCTAGAGGCCGCCCGCGTGGCTGCCGCTGCCGCAAAAGGGAACAACTCCGCGCAGGTCATAGACCTCACCCAACGTAAAAGCCCGCTAGAGTTCCCCATTCTCAAGCCTTTTGATGCTTTGAGCATTCGTGAAAAAGCAGAACTATTGCAAAAAATGGACGCCGCCGCCCGCGACTACCACGACGCCATTGTGCAGGTGACCGTGACCTATAACGAGGTGCAGCGCCGCGTTTGGATTTATAACAGCGATGGCCTGTATGTGGAAGATGACCGCAATTTTGTTGAGGTGCTCGGCGGCGTGATTGCCCAACGGGACGATGTGCTCCAGCGCGTGGGCGAGGGCTTTGGCGCGCAAAGCGGTTTAGAGCTGCTCGATAGTAAGGATGTGGAGGCGCACATGCGCGACCTCGCCGATAGCGCTGTCCGCATGTTGGACGCCCGCCCCTGCCCCGCTGGAGAGATGACCGTCGTCATGTGTAACGGTTGGGGTGGTGTGCTCTTTCACGAGGCTTGTGGCCACCAAATGGAAGCTGATTTCATCACCAAAGGCACGTCCGCCTATGCGGGTAAGGTGGGGCAACAGGTGGCTTCGCCCATTATCACTGCCCTTGATGACGCCACCATTCCGGGGCGGCGTGGCTCGTTCCGCTTTGATGATGATGGTGTAGCAGCCCAACGCACCGTCCTGATTGAAAATGGCGTGCTGGTAGACTATATGTGGGATTTGGTGGAAGCCCGCCGCGCCGGTCGGGAGAGCACCGGCAATGGCCGCCGCCAGAGTTTCCGCCATTTGCCCATGCCGCGTATGACCAACACCTTCATTGATAATGGCGACGCCGCCCCCGAAGACATCATCGCCGATACCAAGTATGGCATCTATATCAAGCGCATGGCCGGCGGGCAGGCGGATATTGCTCGTGGCGATTTTGTGTTTAACGCGACAGAAGCCTATCTCATTGAAAATGGCAAACTCACGGCGCCAGTGCGTGGCGCTACTGTGATGGGCAACGGGCCAAAAGTGCTCATGGAAGTGGACGCGATTGGCAACGATTTGGCGCTTGACCCCGGTCAGGGCATGTGTGGTAAAGGACAGGTGGCGCGGGTGAGCGTTGGCCAACCGACTATCCGCCTGCCCAAAGTGATGGTGGGCGGCACGGATGAGCCTGCCGGCGGCGTGATGGCCGTTTAGGGGATGGGGAGCATATATCATGAGTGAATATCTCGATTTAGCCAAACGAGTCGTAGAAGCCGCGTCGGCATCAGGGCGCGATGTTGAGGTGTATATCAGCCGTGACCGCGAATTAACCGTTCAGATGAGTCGTGGGCAGGTAGAAAAGCTCTCCCAATCCGGCTCGCATGGTATGGGCGTCCGCGTCATTCAAGATGGGAAAATGGGCTATGCCTATACTGCCGACCTCTCTGAAGAGAGCGTCGAACGCACATGGCGCGCCGCTGTCGAACTTTCCGAAGTAGCCACGCCAGATGAATACCGCGCCCTGCCAGACCCCGAACCCATCCCGGATGAGGATTTGCAAATCTATGACCCGCAGCTAGAGGCGCTTTCGGTCGAAGATAAAATCGCTTTCTTGAAAAAAGTGGAGGAGACGACGCTCAACTATGACCCGCGTATCATCGCCACTACCTTCACCCAGTATTTTGATGGCACAACGTCGGTATACATGGCCAACTCGCGCGGGTTCGTCGGCGAATATAGCCGCACTGGGGCTGGCAGTTTCCTGTTTGCCGTCGCCCGTGGCGAAGATGGCGGTATGGTGAATGCGCCCGGCTTTGGCGCGGCCACCCACTGGCAGAAGCTAGACCCAGAGATGATTGGTCGCGAAGCCGCAGAGAAAACCCTGAGCATACTCGGCGGTAGCCCTGTGCCTACTCAAACCGCCTCTGTCGTGCTGGATTATTTCGTCGGCGCGCAGATTTTAGCGGCGCTGGCCATGGCGATGACCGCCGAAGCTATGCAGCGCAAACGCAGCTTTCTGCTCGATAAATTAGGGCAAACGGTGGCCAGCGATATGGTGACGCTCATGGATAATGGGCGCTTGCCCGGCGGCTTTGGCAGCGCGCCCTTTGATGGTGAAGGCGTGCCCACTTCTGCCACCCGCCTCATTGACGAAGGCGTGTTCCAAAATGTGATTTACGATAGCTACACCGCGCGCAAAGCGGGCAAACGCTCTACGGGCAATGCCCAACGCAACGGCCACCAAAGCTTGCCCAGACTAGCCCCTAGCAACTTCTACATGCAGCCGGGGCAACTCTCGCGCCAAGACATTATCAAGGGCGTGGAGAAAGGACTATTCGTCATCAGCGTGATGCAAACCGGCGGCATTGACCCCGTCACGGGCGATTGCTCTATGGGGGCGAATGGCGTCTGGATAGAAAATGGCGAGTTCGTCGGGCCGGTAGGCGGCGTCACCATCGCCACCACGCTGGGCGATTTGCTGAAGAATATCACCCAAGTGGGCAACGACCTGCGCATGGTGCCCGTTTTCGGCAACATTGGCGTGCCCACCTTGCGCGTGGACAATGTCACCATCGGCGGTACATAAAGCGCCACGCCATTGCTCAATAGCGAGGGGCATCTCCCGCCCCTCGTTTTTCATTATATATCACCTATATACTGAAGTCCGCTTATAGACGTGTAGGACAGGCGGCGCGGCCTATGGCTGTGTTTTTGCGATTGTGCTAAGATGCTTGTATATACATTTTCATATATAACAGTGAACGCTGCCATGAAAAGTTTTTTTACGCCAGAAGATTATACCCTTATCATAGATGATGTTTCACCTTCACAAGTAAAGGACTTGCTGCAAAAGTTCAACCGTTTACACCAGTATTTAGAACCCCGCTTCAAACCTTCGGCCATTTCGTTGTATTCCTACACACCAAAGGGGGAAGCGCGGCAGGTCATACAGCCCAGCGTGACCGGCGCGCCCTATAGCTTGGTTTATTATCGCGGGAGGACACAAGCGGAAGTGATTGAGCGCCTCATGGGGCGTGACCAGATTGGCGCGGCCTTCAACATCGCCCCCCAGCGCCACCCAGTCATTGAAGTGCGCCTTTCCCCACAACACTATGTGATTGAACTCATCCTCTCATCACAAGCATGGTGGGACCAGCGCAACCTCGTCGGCAAGCTCTCGGTAGAGCGCCACCGTAAGAGCTTTTTTGATTTATTGCAAAAACTTGGCGAAGGCTATCATATCGGCTTTTGGGCGGGGGGCGCATTGGGGGAGATGGAATTGGCCGTCTCCAAATTCACCCATATCAAAATTTTTGAGGAGTGGATGAGCACCTTTTCGGTGGGCAAAGACTGGTTTCGTATTGGGCGCTGGTATGTGCCCGATGAGGCACATATAGACGAAGCGCACATCTTTGAAGAGACTATGCGGCAGATACGCGCCCTTTATGGCTTGTATAGCGCTATCCTTTGGACAGGTGATAATAACTACCACCGCTTTTACAAGCTGCCCACCCCTTAGCCTATACTGCCGTGACCTTGTCGCGTATGATGTGTTATTTAGAAAAAGCACATCACATGTTTGGGGATATTATGGTTACAGTATCGGAGAACTCAACCACGCCACCCGCTGCATCTGCTTCTAGTAAACGGGCAAACTTGAAGACGCGCGTCATCACTGCGCTGATATTGATGCCCGTTTTCATTATCCTCGCCCGTTTAGGAAGTTGGCCGCTGTTATTGCTCGTGGCGGCAATTGCAGTTATTGGCTTGATGGAATATTTCTATCTTGCACAGGGGCGGGAAACCCAAGGCAGCGCGCTCATTGGCGTCCCGTTGGGGCTGGTGGTGATTTACCTGTTTTACATTGACCAGCCGCAATGGTCATTAGTGGCGCTGGGCATTGGCGCGGTGGCGACGCTTATTCTGGAACAAGTGCGCCATCCCGCCGAATACCGCCGTAGTTTCATTCAAGTGCTGACCACGCTTGTGGGTGTGGTGTGGGTCGCTTTCCCGCTGGGCTGTTTGCTGGCTATTCGGGCGTGGCCGGGCGGCGCGCATTGGCTCTTCGCCGCGATTGGCGTTTCCGCTGGGACAGATACATTGGCCTATGTAGGCGGCCTGTGGATTGGCAAAACCCCATTAGCGCCTGCACTCTCGCCGAAGAAAACGCGCGAAGGCGCTGTCGTGGGCATGATTGGCGGGATTGTTATACCCTCGATTTTCCTCGCACATGGTGGCCTGCTCAATATCACAACAGGCGTTATGCTCCTCGCTGGCCCCCTTATCGCCATGCTCGGCGATTTGTTCGAATCAGCCGTGAAGCGCTACTTC
>WGEI01000038.1 GCA_015492875.1 Anaerolineae bacterium
ATAGAGAACTTCACCGTCTCCCGCGTCGAAGATACCGATCAGCGCGCTGCCATTGTCGATACATGGCTCACCGTCGGCGCGGATATTTGGGCGTTACAGGAAATTGGGGCAGAGCTGGCTTTACAGCGCTTGCTGGAAGAGATTGAAGCGCAAAGTGGCCGTCGTTATGCCTATGCTCTTATGGAACGGCGCGGCCAGCAAAAAGTGGGGTTTGCTTGGGATATAGACCGCGTCGAGTTAGTGGGGGATGTGCTGGAGTTGGAAGATGTCGCGCTGGCAAACCTCCGCCCAGCCTTAGCCGCCACGTTCTCGTACGATGACGAAGACTTCACCCTAGTCACGCTTCACCTAAAAGCCACCGGTAGCCGCCCTTCACAGCAAATCCGCGCCGCCCAATCGAAAATCCTTGTTGATTGGCTCAATGCGCTGCCAGAAGATGCCGATACCGACATTATCATGCTCGGCGATTTCAACGATACTTATGATGCCGAATCCCTATCTCTATTGGCGCAGACGCTGGATTTTACAGCGGATGAATTGCCTCCAGAAGTTTATTCCTATATCGGCGATGACTACGAAAGTTTGATTGACCATATCGCCCTTTCCGCAGATGCTGCCGATGAGTTTTGCGCGGTCTATCTTTTCGACTATGAAGAAATTGGCCTTGATGAAGATACTTTTGAAGCGCTAGCGAGCGACCACCTGCCCGTTTATGCCGATTTCTCACCATCTCATTGACCGAGTTGTTATATACTGGGTTAAATTGAGGCAGGAGGTTCGGCCATGTATCACTTCCATCAACGGCGGGAATTTTTGAAGATGCTGGGTGCACTTGGGGGTGTAGTGCTCTTCCCTAAAGCGTTGCCTCCTGTTCGGGCGGGGGAGGCGCTTAATGTGCTCGTGTTGGGCGCGGGAGCGTCTGGCTTGGCTGCCGCGCGCCAACTCTACGATGCTGGCCATCAAGTGATGGTCTTGGAAGCGCGCGAGCGGATTGGCGGGCGGGTGCATACCCGCTATGACCTCGCCCCACAGCCTATTGAATTTGGTGCAGAGTTTATTCACGGCGAAAATGTCGTGACATGGGATTTACTAGAGCGCTATAACCTCAACTATCGCGCCGCTTTTGAAGATGATGCGAATAGCTATCTTCATGGCGAAGGCGAACTTTGGCCAATGACGGAAGTTGATGATGTGCCGAACCTAGATTTGTTCGACCTGATAGAGGCAGCCGCTGAAGAATGGGTGGACGAGGGTGAACCAGATATTAGCATCGCTGAACTGCTCAATCTCTATGGCGATGAACTCGATGAGCCGCTTTACCCCTCTGTGCGCCAACTCATAGAAAATGCGACTGCTGCGGATTATGGCGCGGGCTTCGACCAATTAGGCCTTTATGGTTTGGTAGAACTCAGTTATGAAGGCGATGGCGAGGGCGATTACCGCGTTGCCGAAGGCTATACCCGCCTGATGGAGTCTTTAGCACAGGGGCTGAACATTCGCCTGAATACACCGATTGCCCGTGTGGAATGGGGCGCAAATGGTGTCACCGCTTATACTGCCTCTGGCGATAGCTTCTCTGCCGACCGCATGATCATCACTTTGCCCTTAGGGGTTTTGCAAGCAGGTTCCGTGCTTTTTGAGCCAGCACTTCCTACTGCAAAACGCAATGCTATTCATGGGCTTGGCGCGGGGCATGTAGACAAAATTGTCTTCACGTTCAAAGAGGCCTTTTGGCCGCAGGACTTGGAGGCCTTGACCACCACCTTGACGACCAGTGTTTGGTGGCGTCCGGGATGGGGGCATCCGCAAGAAGCGCCCGCCTTAACGGCGTTGTTTGGCGGTGCGAATGCTCTTCAGCTGGAAGCGTTAGGCCGTGAAGATGCTTTAGAACAAGCCTTGCGGGATTTAGCCATGATTTTTGGTAGAGATCCATCGCCATTGTTACAAGAAGTGCATTTTGTCGCTTGGGGAACAGACCCTTATGCCATGATGGGCTATTCATATGTGCCGGTTGGCGCTACGGGGCTGCGCGATGTGTTAGCCGAACCCTTAGGCGGGCGCTTATTTTTCGCTGGCGAGGCAACCCATAAAACGCGGGCGGCGACGGTGCACGGTGCGCTAGAGAGCGGTTGGCGCGCGGCACAGCAAGTTGTGGCCGTATAGCATTTTGTGTTTTTATAGCGTTGAATGGCGATGGGCGGGATTTTTAACGTGATGCGATGCTTTATCGGTGAAGCTATGCTCTCCTCGATAGTTTGAAAAACACTATAGCGATAAGCCATCATGATGTATAATTATTAAGGGAATGTAATATACATCAAGAGAAGATCATGTCTGATTTACGCTTCAGTGACAATCAGCGCCCAACCCGTTCCGATGCTATCAAGAATCACGCCCTTCTTCTCGAAACTGCACGCACATTATTCGACCGTGAGGGTGTTGAATCTGTGACCATGTCCGCCATTGCTCGTGAGGCTGGCGTGGGTAAGGGGACGCTATACCGGCATTTTGCCGATAAATCGGCGGTTTGCCTTGCACTTTTAGACCAAGAGATGCGCGATTTGCAAGAACGCACTTTACGTCGCCTGCGCCACCACGAAGACGCTTATGCCAACTTGCTTTGGTTTATGGAGCAGGTCGTGCGTTTCGTCATGCAAAATGATGCCCTGCTCTGTGAAGCCTCAAGCCATTCTGCCGCCTCTATCCTCAGCCATCCCGCCCATATATGGTGGCGCAATACGATACACGGCCTATTGCAACACTTGCATGTTTCGGGCGATATAGACTATCTGGCAGATGCCCTCTATGTGCTGCTCGATGTGCAAACGTTGCGTTTCCAGCGCTACACACTAGGCTATGACATCCCCCGTATTCTTGACGGAATGGCCGAAGTGGTGGCGCGCTTAGCCCGCTAGCGTTTAGCGTAGCTCTGCCCGCAGGACATCGCTCAGCGCATTTTCGAACACAAACTGGACGATTCCCCGCAGCCAGAACGCTGGCGTTTGGATATTATTGCCGCTTCCCGTTTGGCTAATGACCTCTGCCGTTACAATAAACCGCCCGCGTTGCCAGTAAGTGATGCCATGTACCGCGTTTGTATCGCAGGCGCGGGTCGATTGCGTATAAACCGGTTGCGATAAATTGGCATCATCTTCCTCTTCGGCTATGGCGAAGCCACGCGCTTGTGCTAAATCCGTCAGAAAGCCATCCATAAGCGCCGCAGTTGCTTGCTCACGGCTGGCGAACGCATCTAAACTATAGCGTAGCTCCATAAATGTGATGCCGCTTAAGTCACAGGTCTGGTTCTCCAGCGCCGCACTGACGCGATACTGGTGTCCGTAGCGCTCGAGAAAAGCTGTGTAACCCGCTTGGGCGCTCTCTGGCGCAGTTGCCAATACCTCTGCCGTATCGAAAACCCCGCTGATATTCTCCACTATAGTTAATGGTGGCACAGTTGGCGGAATATAGCCAAAACGCTCTAGCGTTGCGCTCAAAGATTCTGCCGATAGCGCGTCCGCAACATCTGCCATCGTCGGCAATATGGGCGGCTCTTCATCAAAGACGACGCGCGCAGGATCATCTATCAAGACCACCGCCTGTAAAATATCGCTCTGCTTTATCTGTTCAACAACCTCTAACCCATCCAGCACCTCGCCGAATAGCGTTCGGGTATAGTTAATTTGAGGAGCGGGCTTTGTGGTGATGAAAAAGCGGCTACCACTAGAGCCTTCTCCTAGCGGGTCATTGGGATTTGTGGAAATCATCCCCAATTGGCCGGGTCGGTCAAAGGCGAGGAAACCCGCAACGTGTAAGGGCAAGTTATAACCGGGTCCGCCCTGCGGTGTGCCATCAGGAGAGCCGCCCTCTACCCGATAGTTGGGTATAGCGCGGTAAAAAACTGTGCCATTATAAAAACTGCTCAACGCCAAAAATGCGAAATTGTTCACCACATCCGGCACCGCATCCTCGAATAAATCGACATACACTGCGCCATATTCTGTGCATAAAATCGCCCGATAATCTCGCCCTTCCTCCAACACAGGCTGTGGGCTATCAAACGTACTGTGATTTTGTGTCGCTTCGGGTACGGCTTGCTGGCAAATTTCTTGCGGTGTGCCGCTATAACTCGGCGGCGTTAAAACAACAGCTTGGCTATTACAAGCCGCTAAAACCAGTACAATAACCCAGCCAACATATTTTAATCTACGCATCAACCGCATCTCTCAAGGTAACGTTACTAACGAACTTTTCACCTACGTTCCTCTGATTATCGATATAAAACGGCGCTTCGTCTATGCAATATCCCCGCTTTTATGGCAAAATAACGCCGCTTTAGCATAAAGGTGGAATATGAAACCGAAACATCTCTTGATAACTACACTTCTATTGCTTGTATTGCTTGTTACTAGCGGTGTCGCCTTCGCCCAAGATGATTGGCTACCGCCAGATGTCGCTGGTGCAGCCACGCAGTCGCGCCCTCGTCCAATCACAGCGTTTTCAGATGAAGAGATTATTATTGATTATTACTTCGACCGCGTACCACAAGGGCAAACGGGTTTGGTGCAAGTCCAAACCCTCGATGAGCGCGCGCTCGCTCAAGTGCAAGTGGTTGCTTTTGGCCGCACGGTCTCGTTCTTTGCCGTTGATGGCGAAGGCTTCTACGGCCTCTTTGCCGTGAACATGGAACAAGCGCCACGTGATTACCCCATTACGTTTGAAGTCACTTTTGAGGATGGCGAACAGCGCACAGTTGAAACGATGCTTAAAGTGTCACTTGGCCAGTTCATCCGTCAGGATGTTTTCATCCCAGAAGACCGCCTCTATTTAGTTGATCCAGTGATAGAGCGCAACGAGTTCGCCCGACTTGGGAGCATTCTCGCAAATGGCATTCCGGATCCGTTATGGCGTGGCCCCTGGATTTACCCGACGCAAGGGCGGCGCGCTTCTCCCTATGGCATTTTCCGCACCTTCAATGAGTCTGTGCCTGCCCGTCACACGGGTTGGGATATGAGCGTGCCGCTTGGCACACCTATTCAAACGATGGGGGCGGGGCAAGTCGCCTTTGCTGGACAATTAGATATTCGCGGTAATTATGTCTTGATTGACCACGGCGGGGGCATTTTCTCTGGCTATGCCCACATGTCGCAGATACATGTCACACGTGGCCAGCGCGTCTCTCAGGGGCAAATTGTTGGTACAGTTGGCAGTACCGGGCGGAGTAGTGGCCCCCATATGCACTGGGAAGTTATCGTCAATGGCCAGTGGGTCGATAGCTACCAGTTCGCGGAGATGTGGATGCCGACGACGGACATCGAACTTGTGCATAATGATGGCTAATCGTCTTCATTCTGCAACGCGGTGAAACGCATAAACGCACGTTCCTGCGGCGTCATATCAACAGGATACTCGGTATCATCGTGGGCTTCCAAAATACGGTAGCCCTCTTTTATATATCCGCGTATTGTATGCAAACTGATGCCCATCTCATCCGCGGCTAGATGTGCCGGCATACCCTCAACAACACACAATTTTATCGCTTGTCGAATGCGGTCGGTCAGTTCGGGGTATTCGCGCTGCTCTGGCAATACAGAGGCTTTGTTTAAGCGGCGGTGATATGTCCCCCGCAGCTTGCGGGCAATACTAGTGGTAATCACGAAGTCATGGTCTAGCGTATAGCAAATCGCCCAAGCTATCTGTAACCCCACTTCCTGCTTCAACATGAACGCCACAGCGCCAGCATCTGCCGCCGCCTGCACCAAGTCAAGATTGAGGTGCTGCCCCAAACACACGACGCGCACATCGGGCATTTGCTGCCGTAAATCATTGATGAGTTGGCCTAATGCCGTTGCCCCGCCAACATGGTCTGCATCCATCACGATGACATCCGGCAACTCTGCATAGGGGGTATGCGCCAGATAGTCCCGCATTTGCTCCACACTTTGCGCTAAAAATGTGACCCGCGTTCGGCGGTCCCATGCCAAATAGCTGTTAATCGCCTGTAACGCATAAAAGTCGGAGTCCATAATCAGGACTTTTAAGTTGATGGAAGCAATATCGGCGGACATAAATCTCATCCATAGGTACTTGGTGGCCTGAAAACAGTTTAAGACGTTTCTTACGCTGGTGCAAGAGCTTTCAAATGGGAAGCAAAAAGGGCAGCCCTAGCGCTGCCCTGAATTCATTTGGCTGGTGTTATTTAGCGCCGTTGGATTTCACTTTGCTCGGCGCAGGGGTTTCAACATCTTCGCCAGCGATGAAGGCCTCCAGCAGGCGGCGCGCGGTGTCATCGTCAGGTTGAATGGGCGGTGATTTGAAGAAGTAGCTGCTGGGCGCATCGATGGGGCCGGCCAGCCCGCGGTCTAACGCCAGTTTAGCGCAGCGGATAGCGTCGATAATCACGCCCGCGCTGTTGGGGCTATCCACCACTTCCAGCTTCAGCTCAATGTTGAGCGGCACATCGCCGAAGGTGCGGCCTTCCATACGGATATACGCCCACTTGCGGTCTTCTAACCACGGCACATAGTCTGAGGGCCCAATATACACATTGTCGTCGTCCACATCATAGGGCAGCTGGCTGACAACAGCGTTAGTCTTGCTGGTCTTCTTGCTGGCCAAACGTGAACGGTCTAGCATGTTGTAGAAATCGGTATTGCCACCAACGTTGAGCTGGCTGGTGCGCTCTAGTACGACGCCGCGCATATTCATCAGATTAACCAGTACACGGTGGAGGATAGTCGCGCCCACTTGGCTCTTCACGTCATCGCCCAGCACCGGCACGCCCGCCTGACGGAAACGCTCTGCCCATTCGGGGGTGGTGGCGATGAAAACCGGCATCGCGTTCACAAAGGCACAGCCGGCTTCAATTGCGGCCTGTGCATACCATTCTGTGGCTTCTTGGCTACCAACAGGCAGGTAGTTGACGACAATATCGGTCTTGGTCTCTTTCAAAATGCGGACAGCATCGGCCACCTCATCATCGGATGGGGTGATTTTGTGGGTGAGATATGTGCCCAGACCATCCAGCACGGGGCCACGATAAACCGGCGCATTGAGGTGCGGCACATCGGCGAATTTGATGGTGTTGTTAGGGCCGCTGAAGATAGCTTCGCTGATGTCTTTCCCCACTTTTTCGGCATCAACATCGAAACCG
The DNA here is from genome assembly GCA_015492875.1 of Anaerolineae bacterium. Lineage (GTDB taxonomy): Bacteria > Chloroflexota > Anaerolineae > Aggregatilineales > Phototrophicaceae > S146-30. The sequence goes on from WGEI01000038.1 coordinate 7,151, forward strand.
CAGGTGAATTCAATATCCCGAATGCGATAGCCGCCTAAATTGGCGTGCATAATGCCGGGAATAATGGCGTCATCAGGGGCGTCGGCGTAGTATTGCACGCCTTGTACAAGGGATGAGGCGCAATTACCAACACCAACAATAGCAACGCGAACTTTATCGGACACTTCTATTCTCCTGTAAACTCAAATATCTCAGATTAACAGCCTCATTGCTGGTCAAAACAAATGGCCATAATGTCATTGGTTCATTGTGCCATACGGTGCTGTTCATGGGGTGGGTGATGTGTTTAGCTTCTGGTGAAATACTGACCTGCAATAGCGGGCGCATTATATCACGCCACCGAAAAATTGGAACACACAACCTTCCCATTGGTTACGCCCCCCATTTGACAGCCTACAAATAAATAACTTGTAAAAAATATCGCTGCCCGCCATTTCGGAACGTTTTCGGAACGTTTGCCCTGTATCGTGAAACTAGCTCTAAATCTTTAGGGTGGATGCTTCAATAATGGGAAAGAAGGTCTGTATCATGAAGCAAAAATCTCTCATTTATCTCGTTTTCGCGATGGCGTTGCTGCTCGCTAGTCTGGTAGCGCGGGCGGCGTTTAGCGTCTCGATTAGCCCCACCAGCGGCCCACCGGGGACAATTGTCACGGTGACCACTAGCCCCGATTATGGCAGCATGACTACCTGCTATGCCAATGGCTCGCCAATTGGCGGCAGTGGCGCAACCTATACCGTGCCGAACGGCGTTAGCAGCGTGACATTCTACTGTGAAGCTGGCACAGGCGAATTCTATGAACGAACCAATGATGCTGTGTTCACCGTCATACAACCCGATAGCGACGGCGATGGCGTGCCTGATAGCCAAGACCAGTGCCCCAACCAGTTCGCCCAAACGGCTAACGGTTGCCCAAACCAGCCAAACAATACCCCCACTCAGCCGGCAAATCCATCGCCTAACCAACCAAACC
>WGEI01000039.1 GCA_015492875.1 Anaerolineae bacterium
CTATATATGGTAAACGGTTACACTTAACCCCGATTGAATATCTTATCCTCGTGACCCTAATGCGCAATGCGGGAAAAGTCATCAGCCATGATGAGTTACTATCATCAGTTTGGGGTGATGACTATAAAGGGGATTATTCTGTTTTACGGGTGAACATTTCTCGGTTACGGCAAAAATTGGAGAAAAACCCAAGACATCCCTCTTATATCGTCACTGTTCCCAGTCAAGGGTATTGGATGCCTACGAAACGCACGTAAGTATTATACTGACAGTTTGTTAACAGCGGGCCGGTAGCGCACTACCGGTCTTTGTGTTAGGCTACTTGCAATTGGTATTATTTTGACGAATTAAAGGGAAAAGGCAATGGCGGGGGATTACGATATTTTAGCTCCAATTTATGACCGCATTGGATTCGCTGAATTTGCATATGCAATGACGCCGCGCATACTTAATTTTGCGCAACGCAATGGCTGGCTTGGGCGGCGTATCCTAGATATTGGCTGTGGTACAGGCGCTGTCACCAATTGGTTTGGTGAGCATAGTTATATTGTCATTGGGATTGACCAATCCGCAGCAATGCTCGCACAGGCAAGGCAAAACCAGAAAACTGGGCAAACGGGCATCAACTGGATAGAGGCTGATATTTTAACCTTTGACGCCCCACCTACTACTCCTGTCGACATGGTCATATCTTTACAAACCTTGAACGAGATGGAAAATCTGAGAGAGTTAGAACAAGTTTTTCACAATGCCTTAGCGCTTTTAGGTAATGAGCGCTGGTTTATTTTTGATATGTTAACTATTGAAGGCTTAGCCACCAGCAGTCAAAACACGCAAGGGATAATTTTTGAAGATGACGGCCTGCTGGTAATCAGTCACGATGATTTTGACTATGATCGTCAAGTGCGAATGAGAAATTATCAGATTTTCCAACGGGATGGCGATGTATGGTTACGAGATGAAGCCAAACAGATGCTGCGAGCCTATCCTGTGCAGGCTGTTGCATCATTGCTGAGGCGCGTAGGCTTTGAGGGGGTAAATGTAGTAACAACCGATTTCAAGCCATTTGTTCCCGGCCAGATGGGGCAACCGCATGTTATTTTCATCGCCAAGAAGAAAGTGAAATAGCTGGGCTATGTATCAATAAGGCTTTACGGAACAAGGTTGAGGTTCTATTATCATGTAGCGCGTGTGTACTGGTTGAAAAGAAGATTAGTGGGACATGACAAATTTAGAGCATTCATCTGTAATTCCAGAAAGTCAACAGGTGGCCTATACTGTTGATCCAGAGCATGGTGGCATACGTTTCACGGTGATGTTGGCATTTTTAGTGCAACTGCCTATATGGTACTTCATCATCGATTATTTCATATCCAGTAACGGCCTCAACCTTCTGGCGATTATCGGCACAATTTTAATCACCTATGGCTTGACGCAACTTCTAGAGAAATACCTCAAACAGCATTGGAAAAGCGGGCGTTTTGTGCAAGTCGATGATGAGCATATCCAAATTATCCGCAAAAACAAAATCGAGGAAGATATTGACGGCAGCCAACAGGTCAATGTTTTAACGTGGCGCTTCGAAATTCGTAAAAACACCCGTGTGCCCAAGGGTTGGTATATGATAGCTATTGCATTGGAGCAAGAAGGGCGTTACTTGCCAGTGTATACATTCATCTCTCCAGATGATTTCAATAAGCTACTCTCAAAACGCGCTTTTACACTATTGCGCAAAGAAAAAGAATGGTCATCCCCACAGGGCGATAGAGACTTGCGTATGGCTGGCGAGCAGAAACGTTTACATGGCGCAGAAAAACAACGCTGGTTCTTTGGTGCAGAGATGACGTTAGATGATTTTCAGCATTTTTGGACGTTATTAGAAGAGCGCTTTCCGCGTTGGATGGTGAAGACTACATAAGGCAGACTATGAACAAAGCAAGAACTTCTTTTTTATCAGCGGTTATAGCTTTAACCGCTTTTCTATTCTCTATGCAGGCCGTTATGGCTCAAGATAATGTATTGTCACTTGGTGTTGTAGAAAATGGCACTATCGCGGCACAAGAGGCGCAAGACTGGGCATTCACAGCTTTAGGGGGCAGCGTCATTTCAGTACGAGTAGAGGCGCAAAGTAACTCCTTAGACCCGATTGTTGAGTTATGGAATAGCAGCGGGGTGCTGGTTATTGCCAATGATGACCGCCACTACCCTGTTGATAATAGCGCTATTTTAGAGGCGATTACCCTCCCCCGCACAGATACTTATAC
>WGEI01000040.1 GCA_015492875.1 Anaerolineae bacterium
TGAACAACCAACCAGCGGAGAAATCGTCATTAATGGGAAAACTGTCGCAGGTGAACGCGCCTTCATCCCGCCAGAAGCACGGCATGTTGGGATGGTCTTTCAGGATTATGCATTATTTCCCCATCTCAATGTAGCGGATAATATCGGTTTCGCCTTAAAAGGCAGTAAACGGGCTAAGGCGGCGCGGGTGAATGATTTGCTAGAGTTGGTGGGGTTGCAAGGCTTTGCCAAACGGATGCCGCATGAACTCAGTGGCGGGCAGCAGCAGCGGGTTGCATTGGCGCGGGCGATGGCTAATCAGCCCGATATTTTACTCCTCGATGAGCCTTTCTCCAATCTCGATACGGCTTTGCGCGGGCAAGTGCGCTCAGAAGTGCATAGTATTTTACGAGAAGCGGGGACAAGCGTTATTTTTGTCACGCATGATCAAGAAGAAGCCCTTAGCTTAAGTGACCGCGTCGCTGTGATGTTCGACGGCACTATCCAGCAAGTCGATACGCCACAGATGCTATATATTCACCCCGCCACACGGCAAGTCGCTGATTTTATTGGAGAAGCCAACTGGTTGCGGGCGCAGGCAGACGGGCGAACCGCGCATTGTGCGCTGGGCACAGTTTCGCTAGAGAAGCCCCAACGCGGCGAAGTCGATATTCTCTTGAGACCGGAAACGCTCACGCTCGCCCAAGCAAGCGACAATCATAACGCAAATGCACGGGTTATCTGGCGCGAGTTTTACGGGCATGACCAGCGTATCGGGCTAGAGTTGGCCGATGGCACGCGGGTAGTCATGCGGGCATTAAGCGATGCCATCTATACGCCCGGAGAGCAAATACAGGTCGTTGCACGGGGCGAACTGGTTGCATTTCCTATTGAAACAGCAACACAGCTTAACGACGGCGAATAATGGTTGACATTTGTGGCGAGGGCAGCCAAACGGTAAATGTAGAGCCGTGCCCGACGCCCGCGCTGGAAACCCGAATTTGCCCGCCATGAGCTTGCACAATTTCGTGGGTAATGGCTAGGCCTAAGCCCGTGCCACGACGTGGCCCACGCGATTTATCCACTTGATAGAAACGCTCGAAAATACGGGGTAAATCTTCAGGTGGAATACCGATGCCGCTATCTTTTACTTCTACTTCCACGCCATTATTGGCAACGCGGGCAGTAATATCAATTTGGCCACCATCTGGCGTATATTTAATCGCATTGCTGATGAGATTGGTGAGCACCTGCGCCAAACGGTCGCCATCGCCGGCAATGGGCGGTAACGAGGGGGCGGTAACGTTAAATGTCAGCCCCTTTTTCTCTGCCACGACGCGCAATCGTTCGGCAATAGCGGCGGTCATCTCTCCCAAATCAATGGCGCTGGTTTGCATGGAGAGGCGACCGGCCTGAATGCGGGCGAGGTCGGTTAGTTCTACGACCATGCGATTGAGGCGGGTGGCTTCTTCATAGATGATGGAGGCGGCGCGGGCGGGGTCTTTTGCTGCACCGTCAATAATCGCTTGTGCATAACCCTGAATTGAAGTCAGCGGCGTTTTTAAGTCATGCGAAACATTGGCGAGGAAATCGCGCTGGGCTTGTTGCGCAGCCACCACTTGCTCCGTCATGCGATTAAAAGCAGCGCCCACCGCACGCACTTCTGGCGGCCCGCTGATAGGCACGCGCTGGTCAAAATGCCCTTCAGCAACTGCCGTCGCCGCCGCCGCAACATGCTGTAAGGGAAAGGCGATATTGCGGCTGATGAGCCACGCTAACAAGATAGCCACTGCCAGACCAATTAAACCAGCTTGTAGCAGGGGAAAGAGCAGCGATGAGCCAAAATCATTGAGCACTTCTACTAATGAAACGTTGGGGCGCTCTTGTGCTAAAAGCAGGGTCAGCCCATCACGACCTAAACGGGTGGTCACAATGCCAGCAAAGAGCCATTCTTCGCCGTCGATGGGGTCAAAAAAGTTGCCATAAACACGAGTAATGTTGCTGGACTCTGTCGGTTGGCGCGAAGAGATATTAAATTCGGGATAGTCATCCACATCGCGCAAGCCGTTACTATCGAAAATCAATGTACCAGTGCGCACGTCAAAGCTGATAATACGCACATTCTGCTCTTGAGCGATTAACTCCAAAGCGGAGGCGAATTCATCGATAGTGGGCGGGGCTTCTCGTGGCAAATAGGTGCGCAAGTTCAAGCCTTGTATGAGGCCAGAAAGGTGATTGAAGGTGGGTTGTGGTGGTGCGGGGCGGGCAGCCAGTAACAAAATTAGCGCCACAGTAATTGTGCCCAGGGTTAAACCCAGCAAAACCAGATAAGATGCTAACAGCCGTATACGCAATGACAGATTGAACATCAATCTACTTCCAGCTTATAACCGACACCCCAAACAGTTTCAATGTTGGGCGTCATGCCATCCAGCTTATGGCGCAAATGGGCAATGTGAACATCGACAGTGCGGGTTTCACCAGCAAAGTCATACCCCCAAACGACATCTAGTAAACGCTCGCGGCTGAAGACGACGCCCGGATTTTCGGCTAAGGTCAAGAGCAGGTCAAACTCTTTCATGCGCAAGTCCACAGCTTTCCCATCGACCATCACGACACGGCGCTGGGGGTCTATGCTGAGGTTGCCATGTTGAATGACCGCTTTCGATGAAGGAGAGGCCTTCCGCTCTGAACGGCGCAAAATAGCTTTGACGCGGGCGACCAATTCACGCGGGTTAAAGGGCTTCGTGAGATAATCATCTGCACCCAGCTCTAGGCCAACGATTTTATCAATGTCATCATTGCGGGCGGTGAGCATAATAATCGGCACATCGGACTCGGCACGAACACGGCGGCAAATCTCCCAGCCGTCAATCCCCGGCAGCATCAAATCCAGCACCACCAATGCGGGGTGATGTTCAAGAATTTTCTTCAGCGCGCTATGGCCTTCTGTCGCACTATCTACCCGAAAGCCCTCTTGCTCTAGGTACATTTGGGCGAGGTCGATAATGCGTTGTTCATCATCCACAACCAGAATGGTATCGCTCATAACCTATCTCCTCAGCTTTGGTGGGGGACATCCCAACGCATGTTAATTAAGCTGCGGCTACGGCGAAAGCTATAACTGCGCAATACATCGCTGGTAGCCGACTCGTCGGCAGGGTGTTCAATAACCATCGCACGGTGGCCATAGCGGCGAATTGCGGTATGGATTAAAGCATCATCAAAAAGCCCTTGATATTCAGGTAGCGTCATCAGCTGTAAACGTAAACGGGAAACCAAAGCGGTATGAATCCAAAGCGAGGCGGCGATTTCCCGCGTTTCAGGGTGGTGAATCACCAACCGTTCAGTAGAGTGGAAGTTGAGTAAATTCGTGAGGACGCGGCTCCAGGGCAAACGGAAGAAATCCGGGTGTAATGGTTGCAACCATCCTAACCCACCCCGCTCTAGCGGGCGCACTTGCGACGCTAGTTGCATCTCGGAGCGCCATTCCGAACGGCGACGGCGGGTGATATGCACATCTTCCCATTTAGGCGGGTGCTCTGGGCGGTTGGATAGGGTATTGCGCCGCCATGTAATCCATTCACGCTCTGTGACAAACCCCAAAGATTCATAGAGACGTTGTGCGCAGATATTGTCTTCATCGACCTGAAGCAGCGCATACCGCACCCGCGACCGCTGAATCAGGTTCATGCTGGCCTGCATTAATTTACGCGCTATGCCACGGCGGCGATAGTCAGGATGAGTGGCGACATTAGCCACAATCCACGCTGCCCCTAAATCACGCGGCCAATTATTTGCCGGATACAGGGAAACATTGCCAACAATTTTACCGTCCTCAACCCAAACAAAGCCCTTACTATGGCTCAGGACAGCGTTTCCCATCCCTATCACCATACTCATTAACGGCCCCATTTGGCTTAATGAGCGCATTTCATTGACTGCAGCGCGCCCTTCGGCATCCATACGGTCGGCAAAGCAAACCTCTATCAAGTCGGCTAAGGCCGCAAGATCAGTCCGTAAGCGCACAGGCCGAATATGGTCGGTATTTTTAGCTGGTTGCACAACTGAAGTGCTGAGCATGTGATAGCCCCATTCATATAATGGCAAGCTCATTCATGGATACAGGGATTATACCAACATCGCCATGATAGAGCATGTTTGAAGATTGTGAGGACTTACCAAAAAGTTTGTAACGCTTCTTCAAATTGTGGTACACTGAAGTAGACGTTTAGTAGGCGTCTAAGCAAATTTATAGCCGTTCGGGTTATTTATACGGGGGTTTATTATGCTACACGCACTTATCAGCGGATGGCGAAACCTCCGGTATATTCATCGTTATTACACTCATGGAGAAGACGGGCAAGGGATGGTTGAATATGCCCTTATTATGATTTTCGTGAGTGTGATGTTGGTTATCTTGCTGGTCATCATTGGTCCTAGCATTGGCAACATTTACAGTAACCTAGTCGCGGTACTTGAAAATACTGGAGGCTAATGCCACCCCACCGAAGGGCAAAGCATAAAAAGACCTGCTACTATAGGGCGGGTCTTTTTATATGAGGAGATATTTTAGCCAACGCTCACCCCACGAATCGTGCCGCTATATCCCACTTCACCTTGAACTGTCGGCAATTCTGGTTTAGAACTATTACGCCGCATGTACGGTTTCAACCCAATACGCCCTATTGCCGAATATTTGAATAGGCGCAAGGGTGAGGAGTAAAAACATATGACAAAAAACTATAGCCGCTTGAATGCGCGTCGCGGGCGCAGTGCAGGCTGGCAATGGACGTTAATTGGTTTTGTATTCAGCTCATTTTGTTGGATTATCATTGTGCTCGTCGGTTTAACGACGAATTTATTGCAGCTCTCGCTTTCGGGCGCATTGCCCACACCTACCCCATTGGTGAGAGAGGTGCAAATTGTCGTTACGCAGGTGGTCACTGCGACAGATGATCCATTCTTGCCAACATCAACGCCCATCGTAGTGACAGCAACACCCAACGGCGAAGTGCAAGCACCGCCGGTTAATGAAGTGGCGCCGGCTACGCCTACCCCGCTGCCGGATACGCCTGTGCCGGATGAAAACAATCCCACGCCAACATCTATCGTGCCGCCCGCTGCAACCCAAGCGGAAGCGACAGCAGTGCCCCAACAGGATACATCCAACAATGGTGCTGTCATTGGTGCACCCGGTGAAATACCGCTACCGCTACGCGATATTGCTACCACGATGGTAACCGTGCCCGGTGGCACTTTCACAATGGGCACAACAACGCAAGAGGTGGTGCAGGCGGTCAATGAATGTATCAATCGTGATGGCGGGGCTTGTGACCCTAGCTTTGCTGAGGACGCCTTCCCCGCGCATCAGGTGACGGTTGACACTTTCCAGATAGAAATTACCGAAGTGACTTATGAGCAATATGTCGCTTTCCTCAATTATCTCGGTGTGAACAGCCATCGCAATGGTTGTAATGGCTTCCCATGCGTGGCGACAACCAACGAAGATCCCAATAGCAATATCCTGTTCGAAGGGGCGACATACTTCGTACCGGAAATCGCGCGCAACTTGCCCGTAGCCAATGTGACATGGCATGGGGCACAAGCTTATTGCAATGCGCTAGGGCGTCGTTTGCCAACAGAAGCGGAATGGGAACGCGCCGCACGCGGTGACGATGGGCGCATTTACCCGTGGGGCAATGAATGGGATAACAATAAAGCGAAGACAAACCGCCCACGCCCGGCAGAAGGCGGCACTATTGGGCCAGTAGAAGTGGGGCGTTATCCGGCTGGCGTCAGCCCCTATGGTGTCTATGATATGGCGGGCAACGTTGCAGAATGGGTATATGACTGGTACTCTGCCACTTACTACCAGCAATTAGCAGCACAAGGTGTTGCCGTTAACCCGCAAGGGCCGCCACGAGGGGACCCGCCAAATGGCACAGATAAAGTTGTTCGCGGTGGCTCTTGGGATGCGGTGCCGTTCTTCGCACGGGCGGTACATCGGCAAAGCTATGATGCTAATAGTCCGTCATTATGGATTGGCTTCCGCTGTGCAGCAGATGGACCGGGCGATAGTAACGCCGCCGCGGTAAGCGGTAATGATGGCGTGAACTTGCAAATCGCCACTGTAGACCCAGCGAACCTCAACAACAGCGCACCTACCCTGCCGCCACCAGCGACCGAACCACCACTTATCAGTACGGCACAAGCGGCTACGCCAGAAGGCCAGTAAAGAACAAGAGCGCTCCACAATCGGGGCGCTCTTTTCATTCGACCTAAACGGTATAAAGCGGGGGTTAATCTTCGGTATCATGCTCGTATAAAGATGGCCAAAGCATATATAGGGTTTGGTAGGACTGGCATTCTGGCAAGCTATCACGCTGCTGGTGAGATAGCTCTAGATATTCTGCCCATAAAGCCTCGACACGATCATAAAATTCTTGCGCTTGCTCTGGCGTTAGATGTAGGCCGCCCTGCCAAAATTTAAGATGACGAGTTGGCTGTTCATGTTCGGGTTGCAAAATCCCCTGCCGTAAAGCGCGCAGAATATCCTGTTTAGTGCCAGCAAATAGGCCATCTAACGTGATAACAAGCGCCTCAGATTCACCCGTCTCTTCTGGTGATAATAAGGCGCTCGCAAGACGAAAACCCCGTGCAGCAGCTAAATAATGTTTTTCAATAATACCAGAGACAAGGCGCGTATCTACCAGCACAATTAAGCCATGTTTTTCCAATAGATTGATATGGTAATAGAGCTTGGTTGGCGTCATCTCCAACTTACGAGCAATTTTCTTAACCGTCTGGGGCT
>WGEI01000041.1 GCA_015492875.1 Anaerolineae bacterium
CAATAATAACCCGTTGATTGTTAACTGTAGGAAAAAATCTATTCCCATCCCAGTGCTCCAAATCTTTTTTGGGGATGTAAAAGCGCCGGGGCGCCTATCATTCCAAAGCAACCCCGGCGGCTAAAAATCATCTATAAGACGAAATTAACGTTCATCCCAACCCGGCATTGGCCAGATAGGTTCTGCCACAGCTGCCTCTTCTGGCGCAACAACAAGGATTTCGCCATCTTGAATTTGGATGGTGACCATCGGCTTACCAACGTTCTTGCCTGTTTCATCAAAGTCAATTGGGCCATAGAAGGTTTCAAGTTCCATGTCCAATAAGGCTTGACGAACAGCGTCGGTCTCTAATGAGCCAGCCATCTCGATGGCCTGATGCAATACCAGCGCAGTTGCGGTAGATTCTGCCGCTTGGTAGCTGGGTACAATACCGAAACGTTCTTCATAGCGCTCAGCATAATCGGAAGCGGAACCGAACCACTCATCCTCATAGGCGAGTGAGGGGTCCCACTGTGCTGAGCCAAGCACGTAGTTGGCTGTGTCGCCCATTTCCTCAACAAATGTGGGGTTGGACGGGCCAACAGTGATGAGGAAAGCATCTGGCTCGAAGCCAAGTTCACGAGCGGTGTTGAGGAACAGTACAGCATCGTTGAAGTGGCCACCACCGACGAATAAGTCTGGCTCCAGTTCGCGGAAGTTGGTGAACATGGCGGTGACATCAGTCACATCTTTCGGATAGGACTCGACCGCCAGAATTTCAAAGCCCAGCTCTTCTAGCCACTGCTGCGCACCTTCGGCCACTGAGGTTGGGAAAGCGGTATCTTCATAAGCAACAACAGCCGTACGCGCGCCCATTTCGTAGGCAAGTTCAATGCCGCTGCGGGTGTAGTAGCTAGCGGGCGTTAGGACGGCAAACAAATTCTGGAAACCACGCTCAAATAGCGAATCCGAAGCACCGTTCCCTTCCACCATGATGACGTTTTCACGCTCAGTGATAACGCTAGCAACTTGTGTCAAGCTACTGGAGTATGGGCCAAGAATGAAGTCAACGCCATCTTCAACAATGAGGCGCTCAGTCAAAACGGAGACGGTATCGGGGTCACTTTCATCATCGTAGAAGATGATTTCGGCGCGGTAGCAAGTGCCATCTACATAGATACCACCATGCTCTTCATTTACCCATTCGAGCCACAAAGTGTAACCATTACGGGTATCGCCACCCTCGCGGGCATACTTACCCGTATCAGAAACAGCAGCGCCGAACTTGATGACGGGAGCGTCCTCCGCTACGGGGCCCGGCGGGCATCCCATCATTTCACCGTCACCGTCACCGTCGCCGTCGCCATCTTGCGCCATGACACCGACAACAGGAACGACAAGCAAAGCTAATAGACATAGTACGAAAACAAATCGTTTCATCTTTTGACCTCCTTGGGCAAAATTTATTCATTGCCCATAATTTTATTCATGGAAAGTATAGCTAAACTTGACTTAATTGCCAACAATTACTTTCACTAAATAGTGCAGGATTGTTATGAGCCGATACGGCCATCGGCGTAAAGAGAAAGGTTATATGGTGAGGAGAGCAAGAGTGGAGAAATGGAGAAGTGCACGGCGCGCTGCTCTTTGCCTGCTAGCGGGGTAGTGAGCGGCACAGCACGATAGCCCACAATGCGCCCATATTCATCCTGTATGACACCATAGAGACGAACAGCCTCTACGACTTTATTATGGGGATTGATGATAACTGCTCGAACTTCGTAGTATCCGTTAGCGGTGACTTCGCCCATGCCAAAAACTTCTAGGGCGACATAAGGCACGCTATCATCAACAGCATCGGCACGTATCACTTGCACCGCAATGCCACCAACAGCTTGCAATTGTTCGGAGGAGAAGCGTATGCGGTAAGGCACTCGTGCACCGGAAGCGATATAACGCTGTTCACTGCTGAAGATAGCTTGATTCAAAAGTAGGCCGTTATCATCTACTAATTGGATTTGTAGACGAAGCCGCGTCACATCATCCAACAGAGGATTGTCAACCATGCCTAAACATAAAATGTTGGTGAGTGCGTTATAACAGGTGGGGGGCTGCGCCTGAAGTGATAGCGGTGTGGGTGTTGGATAGCGGGCAGGCGTGCTATTCTCCGTAGTATCAACTGGGGATATAGTGGCGGGAAATAGGTCTAAAGTGGCTGGTGAGGGGGTTATGGCTGGCGGAGTACGGACAATTAACGTAACCGGTGGGTACTCAGTGGGGGGGATAGTGGCGGTGGAGTTGTTGATGGCGTCGCAACTTGTGACCCAAACTAAGGTGAAAATCGCTAAAAATCGCCGCCAACCCCAACGGCCCATGGTGACGGGCTATCCCTTTCCAATTGAACGTATCCGCATTATACCCAACATCGCGTTATTTTGCCCAAAAACTGGCATTCAAATTGTAATCAACATGTAAGAAGTTCGGGATATAGTGAATGCGGTTCTAAAGCCCTAAGGGGCAGGTCTGTTTTATTTGAGAAACGGCCTCCTGCAATACACTTGATGAGCCGAAATTCTTGGCGGAAGTTCACTCATAAACTAGTGATTGCGGAGACCGCTCTGCTGAAAGTTAGTATACCATGCAAAACAAACCACGCGAAAGTCTGGTGCTATTCAGTGCGCTGCTTGTATTACCTTTGATGTTGGTGGCATTTATCGGGGTTTTTGCGTTGATGGTCAATGTAAGCGAGCGCTCTGTGGCCGCACAGGAAGCCCGCGCCACAGCCATTGAAGAAGACCGTCAAGCTGGTGTCAGGGCTGCTGCGTTGACGGCTATAGCAAACCGCCCTGTGAGCTTCTCGCGGGAAATACTCCCCATTTTGCAAACCCGCTGTGCCTATTGTCATGGCCCGAATAGCATTGCTGGCGCGCCACCCAACGGGCTGCAGTTAGATTCCTATGAAAATGTCATGTTGGGGTCTTTCTTCTTGCCTGTGGTCATCCCCGGCGAGCCAGAAAACAGCACGCTCATGCTCTTATTACGCTCTGGCGGTATGCCAGCGGAATCTGATCCATTGCCACCAGAGCAAATTGAGCTGATTGCCAAATGGATTGAGCAAGGCGCACTGGATAACTGATTGGTGTATTCGCGGTTCTACGCCGCTTATTTTTAACCCAAACCTATAGGAGGTTTTGATATGTCTCGTAAGTTACTCTCTGTTTTGGTGCTGTTGCTACTGGCGTTGCCTTTAACAGCGCTCGCCCAAGATGATGAAGGCGATAGTAAAGAGCCATCGATTTTCCATTTGCGCGGCACAAAAGTCATGCAAATTGGCGAGTATCCCCACTCATTTTCTTATGATGGCTCTAATGCAGTCCTCACCAATTTACCTGGGTTCTTCGAATTACACATTAACGCCGATGAAGATAACGGCATTATGTTCGCCCGCTTTTACGTAGAAGACTACCAGTTAGATAAAGACACCTTACTGGAAGGGGAGCATCAGATTACTGTTATTTACCCGCTTTTCGGCGGCGAAGTCATGCCAGATTACTGGGAAGGCGGCATTGCAGACCAAGTTTTACTTCATGGCGATAGCGGGCAGGAAGCGCCAGTATTACCCACTGTTTATAATGAAGTTGCGAGTTGGGGGCCGGCATTAGTCTTTGTCGATGGTGAGCAAGTGCTCGTTAGCGATAAGCCTTTAGGGGCACAAGCTGGCCATATGATGTATTCAAACGAGGTGCGCGACCCTGAAACGGGCTTTGTCGCTGGCGCTAGCCCAGATGAGCCATATAACCCGTTGGCCCCATCAGAAGCGCAACCATATGATGAAGAAGCCACCTTGCTACATCTCGTTGTACATACTGAAGAGCGTGACCCTGATGCCTTCCCGCCATTCACCTCATTCGCTCATATCAACTTCTTAGATGTAGAAGAAATTGAGCCTACAGATGCTGTGATGGAACTGCCAATCCTCACATTTGAAGATGCAGCTGAAATGAGCGACGAAGAAGTGCAGGAATATATTGATACCGTGATGTCGGTCATTGATAGCATCGAAGAAGAATTGAATGCGATGGATATGGGAAGCGACGAGAGTAGCGATAGCTAAAAAATCCCTATCCCACTTTTACCTATGAATAGCGGTGCTCTATAGCGGGGCGCCGCTTTTGTTTTGCTGCCAACCAATCCGCTGAAGATATGGGCAATCCCTTGAGAAGTTGGCTGTTTTATGACAAAGTTGTATGAAACGTAGCAACATAACTTTGAAGAAGATTGAACTTATGGACAATACAACAGTAGAAAAGCTCGTTAACGCGGCCATCGAAGTTGCCCAAAAAGCTTATGCGCCCTACTCTAACTATCATGTTGGCGCGGCACTCTATGCTGAAGATGGCACAATTTTTACAGGGTGCAATGTAGAGAATGCCAGCTATCCCATCACTATTTGTGCAGAGCGCACCGCCTTAGTCAAAGCCGTGAGCGAAGGGCGGCGACAGTTCCAAGCGATTGCTGTTGTAACGCGCAATGGCGGTTCGCCTTGTGGGATGTGCCGCCAGATGCTCTATGAGTTCTCGCCAGAGTTAACCGTGATTATTGCAGACTTTGAGGGGCAAGTGCACCGTATTCTCCCACTACATGACCTATTGCCTCATGGATTCAGCCCAAAATCATTGGATGAATAAACATGCCACGACCAGCGCGCAGCATACGCACGCAAACCCTCATTCTTAAAAGGCGCGATTTTGGTGAAGCAGACCGCGTTTTGACCTTGCTCACGCCCCAACATGGCAAGGTAGAAGGCATTGCTAAAGGGGCGCGCAAGCCAACCAGCACCAAAACCGGCCATGTGGAGCTTTTCACGCTGGTAGATGTTTTGCTGCATCGTGGGCGCAATTTGGATATTGTGGTGCAAGCCGAACTTATCGAACCCTATTTAGCTTTGCGTGAAGATTTGCAGCGGGGTGCTTATGCCAGCTATGCGGTGGAATTGCTAGACCGTTTTACGGAAGCAGAAGATGAGGATTCTGGCGGGCTTTTCGACCTGTTGAAAACAACCTTCGAGCGCCTATGCAAAGTAGATGATACGCGCTTGGCGGTGCGTTATTATGAAATACGTCTGTTAGATATTGTCGGGTTCAGGCCAGAATTGGGAGAATGCATTGTCACACGCGAGCCATTACGCCCAATAGACCAGTATTTCAGCTATTCTGGTGGTGGCGTAGTCAGCCCAGAAGGTTTACACCTCGTTGAATCTGCGGTAAAACTGCCATTACGGACGCTGAAATTACTTCGCCATCTCCAACGTAGCCCTTATAATATCATTGAAAACTTAAAAGTAGACCAGAACACACATCAAGATATTGAGCGTATTTTACTGGGCTATATCACCTTTATTTTGGAGCGCAGCCTGCAAAGCGTTGACTTCATCCGCCGCATTCGCTCTTGAGCAGTTTTCGAAGATGCTTGCAAGACCTATCACAATCTGTAAGAATAACGGGCGCTCATCAAGGCTTAAATAAGCGCGAGGGAAAGCGCATGAGCTATGTGTTACATCAAGTGATTTATGGAAAGCCGGTAGTTGAAGGCGAACTTCAGCAGAAGCCGGCTATCTTAGCCAGTAGTGGTAACTTTACCCCTGAAGAAATTGCGCAATGGCGCTCATTGGTCGCACTTGCTCCATTAGGAGAAATAGCCGCTGATGAAGGGTTGAAAACCCAGACCTTTGGCGTTTTTGAAGGGCCGGGGGCGGATTTTTTATTTGCGCGCGCTCATTATCGATATGCAGGTGATGAGAAAACACCGATTTATCATTATGTGCGGTTGCCCCATGATTTATGGCTGGGTTTGGCGGGGAACTTATCTCCCTTGTGCGCTATAAGTGAAACTCCCATAGTGCCGCCTAACACGGTACAAGCTGCTATACCGCCATTAGAATTCTCCGCGCCTGCACCAATATCGCAAGACGAACGCGCTACCATGATAGAAGCAGCATTAGAAATAGCAATGAACTTTGGGCGTTTGCTAAGTATTCTCGATGCGGCGTTGGATGATTCGCGCTTGCTGTTGCAGGGATTTCCGCCATCAATTGAAAAACGCCTCACGCTGGTACAAGGCTTAATGATGCTGTTGCCGCCGCAAGTGCGGGGATTGTTGACGTTCTCACTGAATGCGGATGAGATACCCCGCTGTGCGGCGCGGCTAGTTTTCAGCGATACAACAGAGAGCCACGAACGCCGTGTTATCAACTGGGCAGAAGCAAATACAACTGAAGCTGTGGCAGGCTACCAATCAATATACATTGCCCGTTTAGCGGCATTGTGGCGGGGAGAAGTAGCAGCATTTCTGAACACTATTCAGCCATTAGAAGAGATGGTCGCCCATTTTCTCGATGGTCGTTCTATCCAAGAAGCCTTACAAGCGAGTTCTGAACGCCATATATTAGACGAGAGGGTTATGCAACACTTAGACATCGTCGACACGGAAGGGCTAAAAAACGCCCTAACAGGCAGCTATCCGCCAGAGGGCGAACTCTATACGCTTTATATCAAGCAATTGCTCCACCATGCCATTCATGCACGGGATAGCGAAGCGGCGCGCATTGTCACCCAAGCGATAGAAACTGAACCAACGCTCATTGATTACTTTGACCGCATTTTCAATGATACGTTACAAGACCAACCTGATGCGGCCTATGCGCTGGTGCGTGCGCGTTTGGCAGAAGGGGTCAATGATTACTGGTTACCGCGCTTAAAAACCGCAGCTATGCGCGCATTGGACATCGCGGTACATGCGGCGGATACACAAATTTTGAGTAGTTGGTTGACGCTCATCTCTCGTGAGCCACAAAACTATGACCTCAGCGAGATACTGCATCAAGGCATTGTCGCGGCTCAACCGCGCGCCCGTGAAGATGGCAATCTTGGCAGTAAACTGATTACCCTAGCGGCCAAACGAGACCCGCAAACGTTGGATCAATTATTGAGTGATGCGGCGCTCACTGAGCTTTTGCCATCGCCATTCAATGAAGCGCTCCTTCACTATGACCCCAACGCTATTTTGCAACTGCTTGAACAGGGGCGTGAAATCTTTTTCGTAGCATTAGGGCGCGCGGCACATGCCAATATCGCGTCAGCCTTCACCAGTGAGGTATTGCAAAACTTCTGGCATCTTTACCTAGAGAATAACGCCTCGTCGTTGACATCGATTTACCACCCCGCCCAAATACTGGAGACGCTCATCACCACCGGCGCAACATGGCTCAACGATGATGCGGTGCTCACCCTGATGACGCTATTGCTCGCAGACCAATATGATGAGTTATTTTTACAGTTTGCGGGGCATTTGGGAGAATATGAGCGGCTTTATCCCCCATTAGCTACTGCCTTGCAGCATAGCGGGCGCGGGGTGAATAGCATTTTGGATATTGTGGGACAGCTGTTAAACCATGAGTGTTTGACAGAACAACAAGCCAGCAACACTTATGTCACTTTGCTCAATGGCTGGGATTGGCATCAAAATGCTTTGCCATTAGCCCAACAACTGGCGCGCATGCTCCAGCAAAACGCAAATCTCAGTGTAGCGCCGCAAATTCTGTGGCAGCTCCTCAAAGTTGCTGGCGAAATCAAAGATGAGCATACGGCGCGCGCCGCAACCCGCCGCTTATGGCAACAGATGGAGCATATCGATGATGATGCCACCAATGAGTTTGTGGAAACATTGATACAGCTCCAGAAAACCATCCAATGGAATGCCAATTTGCGCGGGATGCTGCTCAAATGGTGGCGCGATTATGTACGCAATCAGCCTTTGGTGCGTTTACAAAAATTAGACCGCACATTGGAGGGCAAGCGCAATGTCGATGACATTCGCACTATTGTCCAAACAGGCGTTGCCTTGCGGCGGCTATTGGGGCAGCGTTCGCTCTCTGAATTAGCCGAAGGGGTACAAACCGCTTATGCTATTCTAGAATTGTTGTCCGATGCGTTTGACCCTTCTCCCCGTGGGGAAGTGGAATTGGATATAGAGACATTGCGCGCGGGATTGGCCGCCCGTGAAGAAGAGCTATCACCCGATGAACGGCGGATACTGGCGAAGGATTTCAAGGAACTCGCCCAACTGATTATATCGCTGGCAGAAAACCGTCGTAAGCGCTCCTTAATACGCGGTGAAGAGAATATCGATCGCCAATTGATGAGCGGAGAAGAAGCACCACAAAGTGCTGTTGAAGCGATGAAGTGGATGAGCGGCTATCTGAATGGAATGCACAAGCAAGATAGCGATAATGAGTAAGCGATAAGCGTGCGGCTGCTAACATCCCCCTTTTTGTCAGTTGGATTTAGGGCGTGCTTGTGGCACTTCTTTCGTCATACAGTGTACCGCCCCTCCGCCATTGATAGCGGTCTTGCAGGCGATGGGAATAACCTCATAATCGGGCATGGCCTGCTCATACACCCGCAACGCCTCTTCGTCATGGGGAATATCGAAAGTTGGCACTAAAACACGCCCATTCACCGTGAGCGCGTTGGTATAGGCGCGGCGGATGGGATAAAGGCCCCAATTCAAATAAAGTGGTGGTGTTGGCAATTCAAAGAAGCGGTAATGTTGGCCATCGGCATTTGTCTCGTGTTCTAGATGCCAGCGAGCGCGGCGTAAAGCGCGAGCCGTTGATAAGGATTGGGGGGCAGAGATTAAAATTGTCTCCGAATCAGCGAGTTTGACCAATAGGTCAATATGCCCCGTCTCTTCAATGGTCAAGCGGGGGATGATAATCGCTTTTTTGAACTCAAAAACACTGTGTAAACTGGCCAGAATATCATCACGGCGATAGTAGCGATTGCTATAGAAAATCTGCTCGCTCATCAGTAGTGTGCCGCGCCCATCTGACCAGACGTTGCCGCCTTCGGTATGCATATGCCAATCACGGGCGGGGAAGCCATTATGTGCCGCCCAACGGCGCGCCATAGCATCATCAAGCGCTTGGGGATAAAGCGGCAACGGGTCATAAATGGCGTTAATCACAACCCGCTGGCCATTTTCATCTAGACCAACGAATGGGCCATAATCGCGTATCCAAATGTCGTTGGTGGGCAAAACGAGGAATTTGACGCGAGACATATCGGCAAAACCGCGCCACGAAAGATATAACCAAACTGCCCGCGCCCACATCTCCGTTGTAACGAGGATTTCTACATCGCAAACACCGCTGATGCCCTCCGCCATTTGTGCGTGCATCTCCCACAGTGGCGGGTACAGCCACGCCCAACTAATCAGCACCCGCTCCAGCGGCTCCCATTGAGCAGGTAAGCGGATGGGCTTTTCTGGCGCTGGCTGCGGCTCAGCATCCATATTTGCAAAAGCGATGACCGGCTCAGCATCTTCCAGCCCGCGCGCTACGGCGCGTTGGTCAATGAATGAGGAATCGCCCCCACCGAGCAACTTCCACCGCGCTAACCACTTGGACATGGCGGCGGGCGTTTCTGGTGGATGAGCATCCTCCCGAACAGGATAGAAGCGGTGAAAAAGCGGTTTCGCCAATATACCTAAGAAGGCGGGATACTTACGACGCCATAGCGGGTAGGGAATAAAGTCAAAGTGAATTGGCGAAAGATTAGGATTTTGGCTCATAGTTCGCTTCTATCCGATTTTCAGTCAGAACCCACAACATTATTCACAACGCACAATGATAATGCAAGCGCAATTGTGCATATTGCTTGAGTGCGTGCAGGAAACACACTAGATGAAAGGTGTGCGCGCCTGTTCATCAGGATTTATCTCACCGCGTGAGGGCGCTAATAACATCCATAGGCGATATAGCAAATAACGGTATTTCATGCCATGACTGACCAAAACCATCGTCAGCAAGAACATCACTGTTGTGAAAACGCCTACACCCACAGGCGGCGCTTTGAATTCAAACAATGATGGCCAGCCATACATAGCGAGAATGGTCAAGGCACACATCACACTACTGAGCAAAACGATGCGCCAATGCTTGCGGAAGGTATGGGGTTCGTAAATATCAACGCCCTGCACTGCCCAGACGATATTCATGCCGAGCAAACAGATATAAATTGTCGTAGCGCTGCGCACGATAGCGACATCACCACCACTGTAAAAATAGACAAAGATATAGTGCAAGGCTAGCATCCATGCCATCAAAACGCCTGCTGTAACGACATAGTCAATCACATCACGGCGGAAGCGCGCCATATATTTCGGACGTACCCAACCAAAGGCAATAAAGGTTGCGGGCATATTGACCGTACCAAATGCCGCCCAACTAATTTGAATGGGTGTAATGGGGAACGGTAGCGCCATAAAGAACACGAAAATGAAGAGCAAGATATTGTAGACGTTGCGCACGATGAACATCTTAGTTGTGCCGTAAATCGTCTGAGTGATTTCGCGCCCTTCATGGAAGGCACGGGGCAAGGTGGACATGGCGTTGTTCAGCAAGACAATATCGCCAATGTCCTTGCTGATTTGTGCGCCGTCATTCATCACAACGGCGAGGTCGGCTTGCTTCAATGCGGGAACGTCATTGACCCCATCCCCCGTCATCGCGACATATTCGCCCTGTTGTTGTAATGCGGCGACAATCCGCCGTTTGGTATCTGGCTCTACCCTAGCGAAGACATTGGCCTCTTGAACAACTGCCTGTAATTCGGCATCGCTCATGGCATCTAACTGCTCGCCAGTATAAGCGCCAGTGATATTCATGCCAGAAAGTGACGCAATCGCTTTAACCGTTTCGATGTTATCGCCAGAGATAACTTTCAAATCGATATGCTCGTCACGGAAGGCCTGTAGGGTATCTTGAATGTCCTCGCGTATCTGGTCGCTCATGACCACAAG
>WGEI01000042.1 GCA_015492875.1 Anaerolineae bacterium
ATGGCTGGGGAAGAGCGTAGCATTGCAGCAACGAAGACCTATACCGCACAACTCACATTGCTAGCCATGTTGACGGCAGCGCTGAGTGGCGAAGGGGAATTGCAACGTAGTTTGAGTAAGTTGCCGCAGCTTGTTGAAGAAACCCTAGCGTTATCTGAGCCGATTCATGATTGGGCAGAGCGCTATCGGTATATGGAGCGGTTCGCCGTTATTGGACGCGGGTTTAACTATTGCACAGCATTTGAAATTAGCCTGAAGGTGAAGGAACTGTGCTATATCAGCGCGAATGGCTATAGCGAGGCAGATTTTCGTCATGGGCCAATAGCGACGATACAGCATGGCTTTCCGGTGATGTTGGTTGCGCCTAAGGGGGCTATGTTGCCTTATATGCAGGATTTAACGGATAAGCTGCATGAGCGCGGGGCAGAATGTTTAGTCATCAGCAATAATGACCAGATTGCACAACAGGCCACCTACCACATGCCCCTCCCCCAGCGCGTACCTGAATGGTTATCGCCGATTGTGAGCGTTATTCCGGGGCAGATATTCGCTATGCAGCAGGCGGTTGTTCGGGGTTATGCGGTTGATTCACCGCGTGGCCTCTCTAAAGTGACAGTAACGCAATAAAATTTTAGCAATAAGGTTTTAATACGATGAGCAAGTATGCAGCAGTTGGGGTTGATATTGGCGGGACGAAAATTGCCTTTGCGCTAGTCGATGAAAAAGGCGATGTCCTGATTGAGGAAAGGTTGGCAACACATGTGGAATTTGGCCCAGAGCGTATTATCACGCGGATTGCGGCTATGGCCAATTCCTTTGTGGCGCGGTCTCCTGTGCCGGTTGTGGGCATTGGGGTAGGTTGTCCGGGTCATGTAGAGTCTGATAGTGGGATGGTGCGGCTGGCGGTGCATCTCGATTGGTATGATGTGGCATTAAGAGAAGGTATCGCCTGTCAGTTACGTGAGGAAATACCGGTTTTTGTCGATAATGATGTGCGGGCGCTAGCTCATGGTGAGTCTCTGTATGGTGCGGGGAAAAATATCGACAATTTTGTATTGCTGGCGCTGGGCACGGGTTTAGGTTCGGCAGCGGTAGTGAATGGTGAGGTGGTACGAGGAGACCATCACTTTGCGATGGAAATTGGGCATATGGCGCTCATCAGCAACGGGCGGTTATGCCCCTGTGGGCGCGAGGGTTGTTTGGATATGTATTTATCTGGAACGGGGATGATGGCGGCGGTTGAGGAACATAAGCCAGCATATCCGCAAAGCCAACTACAAAACTTGCCCTATATCACGCCACATGATGTTATCTGTGCGATGAAAGAGGACGACCCGTTGGCTATTGCCATTCGTGATGAGTTTATCTATTGGTTGACTTATGCGACAGGCTGGATAACAGGCATCTATGACCCATCGCGCATTATTTTAGGCGGCGGGCTGGGTTTGGCGCTGGCGCCTCAGATACTAGACGATGTCCAGCGCCGTTTAAGCGAGCACACATTATTGCCAATTAACCAGCAGCCGCAAATTGTGATGGCACAGGTGATTGATAGCGCAATAGGAGCGGCGAGTTTAGCGCTGGCGAATTATCAACTTTCAGCGCCAAGCAATCCTTCATAAATGCTGGGGGTTGAATCGGGAATGACAACCGCACCGACAGCTTTTTCATAGAAAGCGACGGGGCCAACACCGCCAATAATTGCGTAACCATAACCTTGCGCGCGCATATCATGGAGGCAGGCGAGCAAAAGCGCCTTGCCTGTACCGTGCCCACGAGCAGCTTCGCCGACGCCAGTTGGGCCAAAGAACCCTTTAGCGGTGGCATCATAGCAAGCAAAGCCGAGCATCTCGTGATTAAGCACGGCGATGAAGCAACTCACTGGCAAACGAGCGAAAGCCGCATCGGTCTCGCTAACCCAATTCTCATCAAAATGGGATTTTACCCATGAGAGCACATGATGCTTTTCTGGGGCAAGCGCGCGCCGAACTAAAATCCCCTGCTGCCGCTGGTGCGCCAAAACTGGCTCTAAAGGCGGTAATGTATAAAGCTTAACCAGCATATCCATATTGCAGCCTCCCCAAATATTATTCATTACACGGATGATTATAGATTATTATCTAGTCAACTTCTATATCCAAGTAATCCGATTTAGATAACAGTTAATTATCCAAAGTTAACGCCAGAAGTAAAGCTGCATTCGGCCAAGCAAACCAATGACGAGAGACGACTTCACTAGTCGAGGCATCATAGGCTTCTGGCAAAGCGCCATCCCACTGGGCAATGTTTGTTAAGCGCTGAATCACATCATCACGGCGAGCGGCATCACCGGTTAGAGCGGCAAATAGGTACTCTTGAATATCGCCAAGCGGCCAAGGGGCGGGCGTGTGGATAGACCCTAATCCGCTGTATGTGCCGCTATAAAACCCGCCCTTATTCGCTTCGCTAAAAGCGAACACCATTGTATTGAGCCAAACGGTATCCTGTGGAGAACAGAACCCCCAATATGGGGCTAATGCTAACGGCAAGTCATTAGCGTCTTGATAAAGCTGATACCCACCTACCCCATCGATAAGATAGGCAAATAAGGGCTTTTCGGCACCGGTTACGGCAAAATCACGGTAGATACGCTCATGAACTCGCTGGGCTGTAGAAAGCATACGCTCACCTTGCCAGTAAGGGGCGAGGCGGCGGAAGGTGTGCCAGAGGAGGATATGGCTGGAAAGGTGGTAAGGCATGGATATAGGGTCATCTGCGGGAGTCTCTTCAGTGGGAAAGAGGCCATCTTGTTCGCGGGCGAAAAGTAAATCTAGTATGGAGGCAATTTGAGCGCTAAAACGGGATAAAAGCGAAGTATCACCTGTCGCTTCAATATAATCAGTCAATTCGAGCAGTGGATAAAGTTGCTGGTCTAATTGGAAAGCGGGGTCTTTGGCAGTGCCATTAGCGAGATAGGCGCGTTCCCAATACCCATTTGGGCGTTTCGCAATCTCAAACATCCAGATAAGATGAGCGCGGATGAAGTCTACCGCGTCTCGCCGCACGGGCAGCAAGGCGCGCACAACAAAGTATGCGTCTCGATTCCATGAGAGCGGGAGAAGTTGGTGGTCGGTGAGTATACAGGTTGCCTCTTCACTAACGGGGACAGCGCAAAGATGGGCATATGTCACAGCGCGGCGGAGGGGCAATTCGAGGGGGGCAATATCTGGCAATGCGCATTGCCCCCAGAAATCGCGCCATGATGCGAGGGCATGTTCTAACTGTTTCCATAGTTCATTAATGGTGAAAGTGGGCATTGTGCGAGAGGCGTCTCCTATGGGCGGGAAATGCCAGATAAGGGCGAACTCTGCGGCGGTTGAGCAGGCGAGTATTTTGTTAGTTAGGGATGAATGCCATGATAAGCCAACGCCATGTAAAGTCACAGCGGCCTGAAGTGCGGGATTTTGCAAATAGAGTGTGTGTGCGTTTAGCTGCTTGAGGGAAGTTTGCGATGACGGCGGAGACATTGGCCCACCTTCTGTCAATTGAGTGTAGGCACAACGCTGTAAGGAGCATTCGAGGTTGAGGCTAAGAAACTCAAGGGGTTGAGAGCAAGACCAAAGCTGAACAACGCAGTCAGGGTAATCAGGCGGGGTAAAAGTATATACATCTGCGGCAGTGCCCTTTTGCCATACAAAGCGAAAATGCGGTATCACATCTTCCAGCAAAAATACTTGGCGTTGCTGGGGTGCATCATAAGCGACAAGGCCAAAACCCTCTTGAACGGCGAGATGAGAGCGATAGGCACGGACGGCATCTGAATCATAGCGTTTAGCCTCATCGAAGGGAGAGAAGGCTGTTAGTGTGATATAGCCATGTTCGGGATGGTAACGGTTAATAGAGAGCAAGCGAGCGTCTGCGGTTATGCTCCCCGTGAGGCCATGACCGAAAAAATCTAGTGGTTTATATCCCTGATTGACATCTAGCAGGCGCTGTCTATAAGCATGGAACGAATATGGCATAACGGCACTCCAAAATAAGATAGAAAAGACCGCTAGATAGCGGCCTTAATCATCAACAAATTGTTAGCGTATACTACCCTTTTACTGCCCCAGCGGTGAGGCCGCGCGTTAGGAAGCGCTCGAAGAAGAAGAACAGCACGATGATAGGCACGCTAACGATCAATGAGCCAGCCATAAGCGCAGTCACAGGGACTTCTTGATCATTGAGCCGTTCTAAACCGAGCGGCAACGTCCATGATTCTGGATTTACGACAAGGAAAAGGAAGGCATAGAGGAACTCGTTCCAAGCAATCATGAAGGTATATAGCGCCACAGAGGCAATGGCTGGTAAGGATAAGGGAATTGTGACGCGCCAGATGGCAGATAGATGGGTGCAACCATCGATAAGCGCGGCTTCTTCTAAGTCTGGCGGCAGGGTGAGGAAGTAGCTACGCAGCATATATAAGGCGACGGGTATCGTTTGAGAAAGATAGACGATAATTAGGCCGTGCAGCGTGCCCCTTAGGCCTGTTTTGGTGAAAAAGGCAAATAAGGGAATAGCGAGCACAATGGCCGGAAACATATAAATCGCCAGAATTGCCCACGAGAACACGTTGCGGCCCGGAAAGCGCAAACGGGTGATGGCATAAGCGCCCGGTATGGTGAGCAAAAGCGTAAGCGAAACCGTCACTAGCGAAACGAGAAGGCTATTGCCGATAAATGGCGGGAAGCCCTGCTCTACTAGAACGATAGTGAAGGCGCTTTGATTAAAGACATTGACACAATCTTCGGGCAAGTCTGGATTGACTTCTAAATCATCCGTGCCATAACGCAGCCAACACCACACAGGATGAAGCGAAGTTTGAATATCCTCTGGGCGAGGGAAGAGGCGTGTGGGGTTAGTGAGTACATCTTGTTCTGTGCGTAGGGAGATATTCACCATCCAGTAGAAAGGGAAAATCGTGACGATGGCGAACAGCAGGATAAGCGCCCACTTGAGAATGCTGCCAAGTAGCGTTTCAATCTCCTCGCGGGAACGATAAGGATTAGCGAAATTCGTTTGAGACGCCATCTCTATGCCTCCTCCACGAGGAACCAACGGAAGTAAATATACAGCACAACGCCCAAAATAACCGCCATAATCACAGCAATAGCGCTGGCTTGCCCGATATTGCTGTTGGTAAATAGCGATTCAAATATCTGAATAGGAATAACTTTGGTCTGGCTAATTGGGCCAGTGAGTAGATAAATGTCATCGAATTTGTTAAATGTCCAGATGAAGCGGAGTAAAAAGAGCGTACCAAACACCGCGCGTAGCTGGGGCAACGTGATATAGAAAAGGCGTGCTAGGGGCGTTGCCCCATCCACTTTAGCCGCTTCATACATCTCTTCGGGAATAGCCTGAATGCGGGCTAGCAAGAACAAGAACGCAAAGGGGAAGTAGCGCCAAGTTTGGAAGAGAATGACCATAATGAGCGGAATATCTATGCCCAAGAATTGATCACGGGTACTGAGGAAGTTGGTACTCGTGCCCATTAAGCCGTTGATGAAGCCATTGGTACTAAAGAGCACTTGCCAGATAAAGGCAACGGAAATCACAGGGGCGATGTAGGGGAATAGGATAAACCCACGAAAGAGCGTCCGACCGGGAAAGCGGTCGCGCACAATGAGGGCGGCGATGAGACCGAATAAGATGGCCAGCAAAGTGCTCGTCAAGGTATAGAAGAAGGTGCGCCATATCATCGGGTAAAATTCACGGTCACGCACGCCAACAATAAAATGCTGGCCGAAAAGGTCAAACTCATTTACGGCACGGTAACGCCGATAACCCTCTAAATAATTACGCGGGTTGACGTATTGAATTTGCCCTTCGTCATCAACCAGACAAGCGCCGTTCTCATCGGTTTCGCAGGGGATAATATCTAAGCGAACCCCCATTTGGCTATCGAAATTTTCAAGTGTAAAGTCTGTTAAATCAAATAGCTGAACAGTAGCGAGGTCGCCAACTTCTATTGGGCGCACACTAAAGATAATATTCCAAATAAGGGGGAAAATAACAACACCCACAACAATAAGGGCGGTAGGTGTCAACAAAGCATAGGCTAGGTTGGCGATACGACCACGCGCTGTCACCTGTTCATCGAAGCGCCCGCGAGGGAGTAAGAGCGCGATGATAACGGCAAGCTCTAGTAACATCACGACGGCATGGGTGGCGCTGGGGACTGCACCTAAACCGACACCGAACACGCCGACAGCGACGCCCAATAACGCGCCAACAAGAACGCCATGGC
>WGEI01000043.1 GCA_015492875.1 Anaerolineae bacterium
CTTTCATCCAATGCAAAAACTTGGTCAGCGCGGTTTGTCGCTAATAATGGTTGGCTGAATAACGGTTCACTAAAGGTAATCGCTTCTTCTTGCCCATCGTGATAGACACGGACAACAACCTCGCCATTCATAATATCTGTAGCATATAGCTTGTCTTCAGTGTCCACAGTTATGCTACGAGGTGCATCTGCTGCAAAATCGCTCATAACAGGTTGTTGCCATCCCCGATTGGCACGAAATATCCGCACGCACCCACAGGCCACATCAGCGACATAAATTGTTCCCTCACTACCTGCTGCCAATGCTTGCGCGAGTCCATCATCTGGTATGGCATATTGAGCTTGCACCATACCATTATGCGGGTCAATTTGAATGAGGCCGACCTGTGAGAAACTGTCGACTGCAAATAAACGCCCCTCACGAACGTCGTTATATGGCGCTAGGGCGATGTCCACTAAATCGAGGAATGCTGATTCTCCATCCGCCGCTGTGCTTTCAGTTATCCAACTGATGCCATATTGTGGGGGCGTGGGGGAAATGGTGATGTCAGTCACTATACTGGTTTCTATAACCGTGAATAACTGTTGGAAGGTCTCAGCAGTATCTGCCACACTACGCCCAACGAATATAATTGCTCGCCCATCGGGTAATTGTGCTGCTTTGCCTATACCAAAGAAGAGACCATCATCGCTATAACCCGCTGTCAGCCATCCATTTTGCCCTAAAAAGCTATCTTCTACGACGCCATCAACCGCAATGCTGTAGGCGGAGAATGCTGCCTGTAGCTCACTGGCTAAATCCACCCCAGTCGTGTTATAGACTTGTAGACCGAAGGAAGTAATCGCCGGTGGACGAAGCTCTAGCGGGTCTTGTACAAAAGCCTGCGCAATTTGTAGCGAGAAACCATTGTCCACAGGTTCAGATAGCGGTTCATCCCAGCCGTTGGGATAAACAAACGCAATGCCACCCTCCTCCCATACATACGGCAAATAGTCTTCTTGTGCGCTAACCGCCTGTATGAGTAGTAATATCCCGCAAAAGATGGCAAACTTGCGCAACATGCTGAACTCCCTTCTTTCGGAACAAGGTATATATAGCTTACCGCAAAAGCAGTGGCTGTGTTACGCAAGAGGCTACCATCAGCGCGGTTTTCTGTAGCGCGGGATACTCCCAACGACAGAAATGCCCAATGCGGTCAAATCATCTTTCGTTCGCAGGGTTTGGTCAAAGTATTCTGCTAAAAATGCTAAGCCAAGACCCATGATGACCCCCAACCCCAGCTTGATGAACGGGCTAAATCTATCGGTGAGTGGGGGCGGGGCAGGCGAAACAATCGGCATATCTAAAATGCGCACTCTTGCGGGTTCATTTTCTAATTGGGGGAAGAAAATATGCGTTTGGGTTTGCAATACAGTGATAGCGGCCTCTGCAATTATCTGTAGTTCATCAGGGTTATGCCATGCTAACTCTAAGACGCCGATACTGCGCGCGTTATCTGCCGCAATGGGGATAGCTAAAGGCTCAATCTGTAGGCCATTTTCTGCGGCAATTTCAGCAACTTCTTGGGCAAAGCTGCTTGTTCGCACCCAATCCGTTAAAGCGTTAACGGTGAGTTCTGATGCCAACCATACATCTTGATAATCCCCATCTCGCTCAGGGATATTCAATACCTGCGCCGCTGTATAGCGGATAGTTGTCTTATATCCCCCACTTTGTGCAGGCTGGAATCGGGATGGCAAGGTGATGATGCCCACAATCACAGGTGGAATGAGCACAAGATACCAACGTCGTAATAACACCCGAAGAATTTGCAATAGCTCCACTAGTTTGCCTCCCCAATAGGGTCTTGCCAGCTGAAGGCGCGTTTCTGCTTAAACGCATCATAAGCCTGTTCTACATATGCGACCAAACGGCGGCGGAAAACCTCAACATCAAATTTTTGTGCATGCCGCTGTATGGTCTCTGTATCATACTTACCAGCATCGAATTGCCGCAATACCTCAATCAGGCTTTCGGCGGTGAGTTCGTGGAAATGTTCGCCCGTCACTCCGGGGATAACAGTATCCAACGCCCCACCACTGCCGAAGGCAATCACAGGCCTACCCGCCGCTTGCGCTTGTACCGGCGTAATGCCAAAATCTTCTAGGCCAGGGAAAAGAAAAGCTTTGCACCGCGCCATCAGGTCGGGCAGCTCTTCATCTGGCACATAACCCAAAAATTCTACCGTTGGCCCTGCTATAGCCTGCAAGCGCTCCATATCACGCCC
>WGEI01000044.1 GCA_015492875.1 Anaerolineae bacterium
CGCAGCCAATATCCAGAATGTGTTCGCCCTTTTGCGGGTCTAATAACTTCATCGCCGATGGAATTGCCAGTTTGCGGTGGTGCTCGCTCCCATCTTTCCCCACCCAGCCATCATACCAGCGCGCTACTGGGTCCCAGCCAGAAGGGCGGCCTCTGCGTGGGCGTGCCGGTCGTTTACTCATAGTTTATACTATGCTCCCAATCATGCTAAACTAACGGCAGCATACAGCAGGGTGTTATGGAGTGCAAGGGGCTAAAAGGCGATGAGCGAGAAGCTTTATTATGACGCAAAAGAGGCCGCTGAACGATTAGGCGTCAGTGTCAGCACGTTGTATAGCTATGTCAGTCGCGGGTTAGTGCGCAGCGAGGCGGTTGGCGATGACCCGCGCAAACGCCGTTACCGCGCTGAAGATATAGAGCGCTTGCTGGCGCGTAAAGAGGGACGGCGCAACCCAGAGCATTTGGCGCGCGAAACCCTGCACTGGGGGATGCCCGTTTTACCCACTGCGCTAACGCTCATCAGCGAAGGCAGTTTTTACTATCGCGGGCAAGATGTTATTCAACTGGCGCAGCGCCACCATTTTGAGGAGGTTGTCGCCTTGCTTTGGGCGGATAATATGGCCTTATCTGCGCTATTTGAGCGGGAAGTACCCCCATCGTCGCCCCGTTTACAGGCTCTAATGCCTCATCTGGACGATTTGTCGCCAGTGGATAAGATGCAGGCGGTTTTGCCCCTCGCCGCGGCTGATGACTTCCTCGCCTATAACTTGCAACCCGACGCCGTCATGCAAGCAGGGGTGCGCATCATCCAACTATTCACATCAGTGCTTGGCGGCGCAGTTGGAAAAGTGCCAACAATAGCGGCGGCGTTGGCACAAGGGTGGGGCTGTGATGAGAGCGCTGTCCCCCTATTCAACGCCGCCCTCATCCTATGTGCAGACCACGAACTCAACGCATCGGCATTCGCTGCCCGCGTGGTGGCGTCGGCATGGTCACCGCCGTATGCTGTGGTTATGGCGGGGCTATCTGCTTTGCGTGGGGCGAAACATGGCGGCTATACCGACCGTGTCGAAACGTTCCTAAACGACGTATTCGCCAGCGACCTGCGCACCACCATCACCGATTGGCTACGTCGTGGAGAGCGCATCCCCGGTTTTGGCCATAAGCTCTACCCGCAGGGAGACCCGCGCGCTGTCTTGCTGATGGCGCTCATGGAGCAATGTTTGCCGCAAAACGCCATCATCACACAAGGGCGAGAGATTGCCGCCGCCGTGCAAGACTACATCGGCGAGGCGGTCACGGTAGATTATGCGCTGGTGATTTTGCGTCGCGCCCTACAGTTGCCCAATGGCGGGGCGTTGGCGCTCTTCGCGTTGGGGCGTACTGCTGGCTGGATTGCCCACGCGCTAGAGGCCTATGAGGAAAATCGCCTCATCCGCCCGCGCGCCCGCTATATTGGGGCGTTGCCGCCAGAAGATTAAACCCCTTCCTGCTCTTCTGTGGGCGTCTCTTCAGAGGATGGAACGGGTTCGGCCTTTTTGCCATCGCGCCAACTATCGATAAAAACGAGAATTGCCCCTAGCACAATGCCATGGTCGGCGAGGTTAGAGACATTCGAGATACCAAGCGGCGGGATTTGATAGTGGATGAAGTCCACCACCAGCCCATACTGCAAACGGTCAAAAGCGTTGCCCAAAGCGCCGCCCAAAATCATGCCCAACGAAATGCGCAGCATCCATTTGCCATCGGGAATGCGCGGGTAAAAGTAGAGTATCCCCACCGCAATGACGAACGCCAAAATGAGGAAAATATCGCCCGCCTGTGGCAAAAAGCCAAACGCCGAGCCGGTGTTTTCCGTGCGCGTAATCTGAAACAAGGGCGCAAGGGCGGGGATAGGTTGTACCGTGTCATACATATCTAATGTGGTGATGATATAACGCTTACTCAATTGGTCTAATGCCAGCACCACGCCGGCGGTGAGCAAGAATACAAGCCAGTACAGTGTGCGGCGCGATTGCTTCAAATTGCTGTGCCTCCACAAGTGGTCATTAATCGCGATTATTCTATCACAATTTCACCAGATGAATTCGTACGTTTCGCCACCGCCTAAACCCGCTTCAGCACGCTATAGCAGTTCACATCCCCGCTGAAGCCGTCGGCGCGGTAGGTGGTTACATGTTGCAAACCACTAGCCGCGATGAGCGCCGCTTGTTCGTCATCATCGACATAATGGCAATAGCGCACCGCATGCACCCCTTGCCGCCAATCCAATAAATAGTCGTGCCGCTCAATTTGCAGCGTTTCGTCCTCCCATGGCAGCAGCCGCTTGCGGAAGCGCTCGTATTCATAAAAGCGCCACGCCGCAAAACACAACACCCCGCCCGTATCGAGCAAGTTGGCTAGGGTATGTATTAGGGCGCGGCGGTTCTCTGCGGCGGGGATATGGTGAATGACGCCGAATAGGGCAATCAAATCATAGCGCCCTGCTTGCGGTGGGTTTTCCACAATATCACGTACTTCTAGCTGCGCTTCAATATAGGGCAGGGCGTCTAATGCGTTTTTCGCCCGTTCTAGCAGCGCCTCGCTATTATCTACCCCATGATAGCGTATCGGGCGGGAGAGCCGCTCGTTCAAAAATACGCCAAAGCGCCCATTGCCACAGCCCACATCTAGCACCCGCAGCGGCGCATTTTCAGGAATGTGCGGTGATAACTGTTCCCAACCCGGCCAAGCCGCCCCCCGCGTCTGGTCAAAATGGGGGGCGGTCGTCTGGTAGAACTGGCGATTAATGGCGTTGAGTGCTGCTATCGTCCGTTTGTCCATTAAGCCTTTTTCAGCGCTTTCTTGCGGCGGCATCCGCATGATTTCAGAATATGCGTCATTGCCCACCCCTCTAGAATATATGTTCTGTGTTGCATTGTAGAAGAAAAGCACGGGGGTGTCAAGCAAGCTGATGGTGCTCATGATAGCATCTGCCCCCCTATGAGCCGATTTTTACCCCGCTTGACACGTCACGGCCACTTATGATATAGTTCGCTCAGCGTTTGATGCGTTTTTAGTGAAGGAGCGCGCACGATGAAACACATGATTACCAACCAACAACGCGAAGTCATCCCGATGGGTGTGCCTCCTATCCACTAGAACCTCGCTTGCGGCCTGTTCGTTGTAGCAGGCCTTTCCGCACAGCGACACCAACAACTTCACCAGCGACGGCACACCCGTGCACAACCGGTTCGGTGGGCGCGTTTTCGCTTTTCAGCGCGTGCGCCACCCACGTCGGGTGCGTATTGGCGTGTGTTATGTGGCTGTTGCTCCCTGCTCACTATCCCCACCTTCACAACGCTGATACCCCCTGAGTTTCAACCAGTATCGCACTAGTCGTGATGGAGCAGTGAAGCGGTGTCTGAAAACCGTGACGATTTTTCAACAGAATACGACCGTTATAGTGGCTATGCGGGCGCTTTCGACCCGCTACGGCATGACCGCCAAGCGCGGCGCAAGCGTAAGCCCAAACAGCACCGCCAGCCTAAGCGCAATCGCCAGCAGGCGCTGCATGTTGCCGCTGTTTCGCTTTTTGTGCTTGATGAAACCGTAGGAGTGACGGACGATGCGACATTTTGCAGCATGTAGCTATGAAGAGCAGGTTACGCGCCTGACAGCCACTGCGCAGCGAGTGATGGCCGCTTATGGCCTCGATGTTGGCCAGATAACGCTACTGGTTTATGTCAATAACGCTGTTTTTGAGGTGCAAACTTCTAGCGGGCGTTACATTTTGCGGATGCACCGCCCCCACTACAAAACCCCCGAAATCATCCGCTCAGAACTCATCTGGTTGCACGCCCTCCATAGCGAGACCGCGCTTTGTGTGCCCTCGCCCGTACTGACGCAGGCGGGGGAATGGCTGGCGCAGGGCGTCGTCGAAGGGCTGGAGACACCGCTGACTTGCGTTTTGTTTCATGCGTTGGATGGCGCGCCGCTGGCCGCCGCCGACTATTCTCTGGCGCAGGTTGAGCAGGTGGGCGCGTTTTTAGGGCGTTTGCACGCGCATAGCCGCTCCTTTGTCCCGCTCGCTGGCTTCACCCGCCCGCGCTTAGACTATCACGGCCTCTTTGGGGCGAATGGTGTTTATGCCGCTCATGCCAACGCCGCACTATTCACCGCTAGCGACCGCGCTATTTTCGCCGAAGTTGGCCAACGAGTGCGGGAGGTTATGGCGGCGCTAGCGCAGGAAGCGGGCTTCGGCCTCATTCATGCCGATTGCATCGCCAAGAACATGCTGTGGCGGGGCGAGGCGCTGTGCGTCATTGATTTTGACGATTGCGCCTTTGGTTACTACCTCTATGACCTAGCGCCCTTTTTGTTGAACTTGAGTGGTACGTCACATTATGAACACGCCAAAGCCGCCCTTTGGGAAGGCTATACCGCCGTGCGTCACTGCCCACCGCATTACCGTGATTATCTAGAGACCTTCATCGCCGCGCGCCATGTCGCCTCTTGCTATTGGGTGGCGGGCAATCAAGATAACCCCTATGTGCGCGGTAAAGCCGCCCAGCTTATCCGCTTGCGGGTTGAAGAGCTGGCCGACTTTTTGCGAACGGGCAAACTAGAACGCCGTTCTACTCAACTATGAGCTTGCATTTATGTCTTGAGAAATTTGTGCCGAAGTGGAGGGTATAACAGTGAGCAATGTAGCGATTGAACTGGTGACAGGCGACAGCGTAATAACTGTCGTGCCGATGAGGGGGACATGCCCCCGCCCGCAGTCTACTTCCGTTAATGCGAAAGGTAACTGCATTGTTAGAGAAAATCATCAGTGGTGGCTTTTGGTGTAGCCTCACTGATACCCACGAAGATGAAGCGTTACGCCGCTTCTTAAGCCGTAAAATGGCTGAGAGTTACCAGCAAGCGGCATCACCTTGTTTGCCGTCTGGTATACCCTTAGACATCACCATTCATGACCACGACGAAGAGATTATCGTCGGCCTCTCTGCTGTGATATGTGATGGGGTTGTTTATGCGCCATTAGTATGGATACACCCGCACTATGCTGGCCATGCGCTGGTACAGGTCTTGCTAGATATTGTCGAAGATTATGCCCGTGAACGGGGCTGCTTCAAAGTTGAGGTACAAGTGCCGCGGCACATCGCGCCTTATTTCAGCGCTATTGGCGGCATGCCGTCTAACTTGTGCCCTTCAATATGGCGCAAAACGCCCAAAAGATATGGCACAAAGTCTTAGCTTAATGCCATATGGCGATAACGCAATGGGGGCGATTTTCCGCCCCCATACCTTCCTTATATATAGCCACCTCTTTAGAAGTAACTACTGATGATTTCCAACACTTTCTGAATGTTGCTGGGGTCACCGCTTTGGCGCGTAGTATTGCTGGCCGCTGCGATGCGGTCTAGTACCCGCAACAGGTCGGGATTGGGGTCACCATAGGCCACTGGAATGACGATGATGGGGTTCAGGTCGTTATAGCTCGTTTCAATAGCGGTGGTGGCGTCGCGCAATGATAGGCCACTATCGCTATTTTGCTCGCCATCGCTGAGCACCACAATCGCGCGGATGCGGTTCTCCTCCTCCAGTTCTTCCATCATCTCCACCGATTCAATAATCGCGCCATAAAGCTCTGTCTCGCCATCCGCCCGCAAGCTGAGGATATGCGAACGCATTTGCGATTCATTCGTTTCGAAGGAATCTAACGGCACGCGCACGGTGACATCTTGGTTGAATGTCACCAGTCCGATGCGGTTCGCTGGCTCAACGTTCTCCAAAAATGCCAGCGCAGCCTCTTTCGCCTGTTCCAGCTTATTATCTGCAGCCATTGAACCCGATGTATCAATCACTAACAGGATATCGGCGCGTTTCTTGACGAACGACCAGCTCTCTTGAATCGCCGCAATCACTTCAGGATCGGGCACATCGAGCACGGTCTTTGGCCCTTCAATCGTCACGCCATTCTGCTCAGTGAAGGGGAAGCCCAGCTCTACATCTGGATTAGCAGGGCGGAAGCCGAAGCCCATGATATATTCCTGCACATCCGGCTTGAGGACGTACTGCGTGAAGACGCGCGCCGCTTCCTTCTGTTCATCGCTCACCCACGCCGCATTGAGAATGCCGAAGGGGTGCTCATGCCAGAACGTGCCCTCTTTAGGATATAGCGCCACCAAACGCTCTGGCGGTTGGTAATCTGCTAGCCCGCGATTGATGAAAATCAGGTCATTTTCCTCTAGCGCGACAAAGTCCAAATAGTCTGGCCCCTGGGCAATATATTGCTTAAATTCAGTCGTCCGCTGTGAATAGTGGCGGATGAGTTCCTCAATTTTGGCCACGCCCGCCTGTACATCCGGGTCGTTGACTTGCTCTAGCGTCAACCGCCGCCCCGTGAAGCCATTGGCGCGGGCACTGGCGTAGAACTCGGCGATGAGGGTAGAGAGGGCGGTGGAGCTGATGAACGGGTCGGTGTGGCCATAGTATACCGTCCGCCGTCCGGGGATGCCATAGTCTGCCCAACCGTTGGGGCTATTGAGCACATCGAGCAGTTCTTCCCAGCCAATATCTTCATAGCCAACCGTGTTGCGAATTGCCTCTAGGCGGCTTTCCCAAATGGCCATCACCACCGGCGCCAGCGCGGTAGCTTGCGCTTCAGCAAGGTCGAAAACCTCACGACGGCTCAAAAAGTTGGCCAATGCCAGCCAGTGGCTCACTGAGGGCTGGAATATCGTCGGCTTGGTTTGCAGAATGGGCGTGCCAGTCAGCTCGCTGACGATGCTCTGCATAATCGTACCCGATGACCCCGGTTCGCCCGTGACGAAAATCGCTTTTTCGCCATCGGCTAGCGCTTCGCCCGTGATGGGATTGCGCCCCTCCGCATAAGCCTGATTGAAGTCCGCGATGATTGTAGGCATATACTGGTCGGATTCTGGCGCATAGATGATATGAATGCGGATGGCATCGGCGGGCACATTAGCGCTTTGCCCGTTGCCGCCGTCTCCACTGCACGCCGCCAGCAAAGCGGCCAGCATGATTGAGACCAACAAAATTAACCGTTGCATAATTTGCTCTCCCTCTTAAAGCGGATAAACTGTTCTTTAGCGAAATTGCTGAATCAGCGTTTCAGCAACTTGTCGCTGGGGCGCTTGCACCGCAATGCCATAATCTGGCGCTAGGGCGATGCCATATTTCAGCGCCTCGTCAAAAAGCGCATCCCCCGTTTGTGGCTCGCGCTCTGCTGGGCGCAGCCCATAAGCTGTCACCCGCTCTTGCGCGGTTGTTCGCAAATACTGGCCGAAGGCCGCCACCGCCGCCCGCTCATCGTCGCTCAGGGGCGCAGTTGGGTCAGCCCACATGGCCAGCGGAAAGTCGAGAACGAAGTTATAGCGCGGGTAATAGAAACCGACAGCTTCATTGCGGAGGATGCCGTTCAGCTGTAAGAGCCACTGCACCTCTGGCAAAATGCCGATTTCGGCAGTTGATGGCCCACGAGCAAAGCCCTGCGCCACATTCCCCCCTAGCGTTTGGAAGTTCGGCACAGCGTCGAATATCGGGCGCATCCACGCTAAAAAGGCGCTATCCATGAGCGCATTGCGGTCTAGCTGTTCTCGCTCGTAATAGCTCCCCGCGCCAGAGAGCAGCACCGCCAGCCCGCTGATGTCGCTATTGGGTAGGGGGAAGGCCAGCTTAATGAAGCGCCAATCGGCCTCACCACCAATCTCCGCCCATGATTCCAGCGCCGCCGCTTGTTGAACAGTCGCCCAGTCCAGCGTCGCGCCATCGCGCAGTAACACCTGAACACGGCTCATATAGCCGCCCCAAACCAGCGGCGTCCGCGCCAGCGACGGCTCAACGATTTCAAACGGTATCGTTGCGGTTGTGTAAGACACTGAAGCGTTGGAAGCGGGTATCCAGCCAGCAGGGTGGTCGTTGCGCGTCCAATTGGGCGAATCTAGCCAAACGTCCAAATCTTCAATCGTGATGATGTTTGCCCGCACCCGTCGGGTTGAATTCACCAGCGGCTCGCTAGCGTTAAAATCATTAGCCGCCGCCCGCACCCATTCCGCTGCCAGTGGATGAACCGCGATGGTGAACTCCAGCTGCGGCTGGTTGCGTAAAACGAGGCTACTGCCAATGATGCCTCCGACAATCAGTAAAAATATCAATAAAACAACAGTTGCGCGTCGCATGGTGTCCTTCGTCCTTGTGTTTACACCGCTACATTTCCCATTGTACCGCTAACTGCTTGCCTATGCCCCCCAACCGTTGGGGGAGCAAATTGGCTTAAAAGGTTAGAAAATGGAATCGTTAATGCTCATTAAGTATTGAATTAGGATATAATACAATTGCTGTAAGCGTTGTGGAGGTTATCAGTGGAAAAAAGACGGCGCACTGGCAGTTTGCCTTCTCAAAGAAAGCCACGACGTAATGACAATAGTGGCGGCTCCATTTATCTCTTGCCTTTCCGTTTAGTCTGGCGCTTGTTGGTGTTTATCCTCGCTACATTTGGGCGGTTGGCTTCCATTATTATTGGCCTTGTGCTCATTGTAGTTGGTGTATTGATAACGGTTTTAACTGGCGGTATCGGCGGTGTTTGTGGCGGCCCAATCGCCGTTTTTGGTGGGTTATTGGTGTTGCGTAGCATTTTCTAAAAAACAACCGCCCTAACCCAAATATAACAAAAACCAAATGTTTGTAAAAATTCGTAAATTTTTCAGATTTGGTGTGTAATAAGCTGTTATAATTTAGCGTGGGGTCATGGGATAATGTTGTTTCAGCGCATTGGGTGGGCTTTCGTTCCAAAAAATCTGAATCAACATAATCCTATATCTTTTTTGCTTTAGGGGGTACTTGCAGCGGTTTTTGGAGGACCTATTTCATGAAGACAAGACGCTTCCTCTTATTTACACTTATCTTCGCTTTTATCCTGACTATGCCTGCTAGCCTGGTGTTGGCTGTTCCGCAGCCCACTGTGACGCTCAGTGGCGGCGGCGATGTGCCCATTGGCAGCAGCTTCTCCATTACGGCGACCTTCGATAATACTGACCCGGTCGACACGGGCTATGGGCCGTTTATCGATGTTTACTTGCCGGTAAACGGTGCAGATGGCGCGGGCAATACGTCATTACCACTTGATGGCGT
This sequence comes from Anaerolineae bacterium, assembly GCA_015492875.1. Taxonomy (GTDB): domain Bacteria; phylum Chloroflexota; class Anaerolineae; order Aggregatilineales; family Phototrophicaceae; genus S146-30. The sequence goes on from WGEI01000044.1 coordinate 9,138, forward strand.
CGATTTTGTCAGCGCTTCTTATTTAGGGGCATCTGTGACCACCGTCGTCCAAACTTTCCCCGATACGCCGCTGGGCGGCACCGGGCCAGATGGCACAACCTGTGGGGCGTCGGAAACGCCGTTAGCGCACCCTTACGCTGTGAACACATCGCACCAAGCGTTGACCGTTTGCGGCACGCCCGGCGATAAGCTAGTCACGGTGCAATTGCCCTTCGGCTCGTTCACGCCCAACCAACCTCCTGCCGACGTTACACTGGATTTGCAGTTGAGCGATTTTGCAGATTTGGGTACACCCTTGACGCTTTACGCGCGCGGCGGTTTCGAGTTTGGCGCTGACCCGCTGAATAACCCCTGTTGCGACCCATCGCTCCTGTCTTCAGCCAGTAGCACTCCATCCTCGTGGCCGGGCACAACTACTGTGACCCCTACCTTGATGGAACTCAGTAAATCATTGGCCGCTCCAGAGGGCGAAACCGCTACCGGCCCCAACTACCCCCGTACTTACACCGTTACTGTGACAGTGCCCGCTGGCCAAACGGTCAATAACGTCAATGTTACTGATTACTTCGACGACAATATCGTCATCACCAACGTGACGAACATCACCGCTGGCGGCTCGGTTACGTCGCTCGGCGGCGTCCTGCCAGTCTTCCCCTATGGCCCCGCGCCCTTCTCATCACCCAATAACGAACTGGTGGTGAATTTCCCCTCTGTCTCTGGCACTGCTTCCTTTGATGTAGAGTTTTACGTGCCGGATTTAGACGCCAGTTTAAACTCAATTATCAACCCGACGACTGGCGACGATGTAACCACCGAAAACCGCGTGAGCGCCACCGGTAGCTGGACGCCGACTGACCCGCGTGATAGCGCGACGCCCATCACCATTAACGGCACTTGTCCCAGCTGTCCTCCAGAGGTGACGCTTACCGATAAATCCATCGCTATTCAAAAGAGTAGCGCTATTGTTGTTAATGCGGGCAACAGCGGTGTAACACCCGGCGATGTCATTGAATACACGCTTGCCTTCCAAATTTCCGATTACTTCACCTTTGGCGATATTGAAATCAATGACATTATCTCCGATGGCCAACGGTTTGATAACAGCTTCATGCCCACTTTCACCATTTCCGATAGAGTTGGTGCCCAGGCGGGGAAGTTCAACCTGACGACCGTGAACACACCGACGACCTGTAGCGCGGTAGCCCCCACCAATGACATGATTGTCGATACCTCGCAAATCGGCAACGATACCAACCCCGCCACCGACGGCAGCACTAGCCTGACTTTCTGTATCTCGCAGGCGCTGCTTAATGCCGGGGCGGCAGACGGTATTTTGCAAGGTGGCTACACACAAGGGAATTCAAGCGTATCGGCAACAGGTACGATTACCTACCGCGTCATCGTGCAAGACCTATTCTCCGATACTTACCCCAGTGGCGACCCCAGCGTGGACCATGGCGATATACTCACCAACACTGTCACCATTAGCGGCACAGTACGTGATAACACCACGATTACCACTACCGTAGGCAATGAATCTGATACTAGTGGCGACTCGCTCAGCATTTCTCAAGGCGCATTGACGAAATCCATTTACCAGATTAATGGTGCTGCTCCATCAGGTAACCCGCCAGAGGTTTTCCCCGGCGATGTCGTCACCTACCGCTTGCAATACCAGATGCCCAGCAGCGACTTTGAAGACTTCGGCATAACGGACTTCTTGCCACTACCAATCTTCGATGTGGCTGACCCTGACCAAGACGGCATACCTAATACTTGGACATTCAATGGTACACCCAGCGCCACCGCGCCTGCGCCCGGCACCGCGCATCCCCATTCAGCGGATACTTTCTTCGCGAACTGTAACGCGGTTGGCGGCGCCACCTGTCTCGATACGAATAGCGATGGCACTGGCGATAGCAACGTGCCTGTGCTGACGGTTGATGCCACGTCTAATAGCATCAACTTCCAATTTGGCGATTTTGATGACCCCAGCAATACGGATACTGTCATCGATATTCTGTTCTCGGTAACGGTCTCGTCTGACCCCTTCGCTGATAGCCTCTTCCTCACCAATCAGGCACAAGCGGGCGAAGGTTCTACCAACAGCGGTACGGCTACTTCGACCGACATCATCCAGATTGAGCTTCGCGAACCGTCGCTCTCTATGGATAAAGGCGTCATCGCTACTGATAGCACCGTGCTAGCGCCGCTTTTCACCCCAGCCCAGCGCGGCCCCGGCAGCATGACCATTAACCCATCGGGCAATAACCCCTCATGGACGGGTACGGTGGATACCAACGGCCTCAGCGCCGCCCCGATTAATAGCGACCTCTCCGATGTTGACGCGGGCGACCTCGTTACCTTCGCCATTGTGCTTGAAAACAGTGGCGGTCAGGGCGCGTTCGATATTCAGGTGAAAGATACCCTGCCACCCGGCTTCGTCATTCCTAGCGGACCGCTCGGTCTGAATTTGCAAGTGCGCCGTGGCGATGGTTTCAATCTGTCTACTGCGCCAGTAGGCAGTACGGCCACACATGCTTCTGGCTTGTTTGATGATGGTATCGAAATCCTAGATCCGGGTGCACAGCCCGCCTGCCAGCCGGCCTCACCCACCAGCGGCCAGAACATTATCATCGTCACCTATGACCTAGAGGTTGCCCCCGGTGTAGAACCCGGTGAGCTTATCCTGAACCAAGCCGAAGTGCGCAACTACAGTAACCAAGAGGGCGGGCAAAACTTCCTCGATGATGGCGCAGGTGGTGTTGACGCGCTCGCTGATAGTGCCTCAACAACCATTATCAATACAACGCTGAATAAGACTTCGCCCGCCAGCAACGCGGCTATTGGCGAGACCTACCAATACACCATCACGGCGAATATTCCAGAAGGGCAGATGAGCAATGCCCAAGTGGTGGATAACCTCACCGGCTTGGCTTTTGTACAATGCGATAGCATCACCCCATCTTCTGGCGATTTGAGCACCTCTATTGGCGGTGGCTTCACTAACATCTGTAGCAATCCAACAGTCACCAATAATGGCCAAACCGTCACATTTGACTTTGGCACATTGACCAATAACAACCGCGATAACAACACGGCGGAAACGCTCACGATTACTTATACTGTGGTGGCGTTGAATACGAACGCCAATACCGACGGCGTAACGCTTGATAACAACGCCACGCTGTCGTGGGATACACCCACCCAGTCCGTTACTGCCTCTGCGCCAGATGTGACAGTGGTTGAGCCGCAAATCGGCATCTCGAAGGGCTTCTCGCCAGATACGGGCGATGCAGGTGATACCTCTACCGTCACCATCGCTATTAACAACAGCGGCACATCAACCGCTTATGACATTGTGGTGAGCGATGTTGTGCCAGCAGATATGACCTATAGCGGCGGCACATTGGCGACGACCTGTGCTGGTGCGACGACTGACGATAGCGACCCCGCTGCCGGTGTGGTCGGCTTGCCTGATGGTTTAACTGTCTCTATTCCGTCGCTGGCAAACGGTTCATCTTGTAACATCACTTTTGATGTGACGATTGACAGCACGGCGTCGCCGACGCAAGTCATCACAAACACGGCTAATGTGACATGGACAAGCCAGCCGGGTAGCCCGACTAACACCACCTACAATGCGAATGGTGTTGAGCGTACTGGTGATAACACCAACCCAGGCGAACTCCATGACTATAGCAGCAACGCTAACGATAATTTCACTGTCGATAATATCGCCCTACAAAAGACACTCGTCACCTCATCCGAAACCTTCACCGGCGACACGCAAGACGGCTCATCGGGCAACGAGCGCCCGCTAGCGATTGGCGAAATTGTCACCTTCCAGCTGGCGATGACCGTGCCCGAAGGTACAAGCAGCGCCGTCTTCATGCGCGATACACTGGTGCCCGGCTTACAATATATCGCCGGTAGCACCGAAATCGCGACAGTTAACGGCACAAACGTGACCATTCAGGGCATGTCCGCCTCAGATATGCCAACTTTCACCGCTGTGTCCGACGATAACAACGGCGCACCAACTGACCTTGGCACAGTGCGCTACGATAGCGGCACCGGTCTGGTGGAGATTAATCTCGGCAACATCACCAATACCGATACTAACGATGCTCAAGCTGAACAGGTGATCATCCGCTTCGACGCATTGGTGCTGAACAATAGCGCTAATAATCTTGCGCAGGTTTGGCAGAATAACTTCAGCGTTGAAGAGAATACCACGACCATCGCCACGTCTAACAATGTTGGCGTGGTCATTGTCGAGCCTCAACTCAGTGTGACCAAAACTGCCACACCCGACACCGGCGATGCGGGCGATACGATCAGCTACTCTATCGTTGTGACCAACGCCAATGGCGCAAATAACACGACCGCTTTCGATGTCCGCATTCTAGATACCTTGCCCGCCGGCCTCATCAATATGAGCAATGTGACAGTGACACCTGCCGGCGGCGCTAGCGGCGTTACTGATAACAGCGTGCCCGCTTCTGGGCAGGTGGATGTAACCGTGGATACTATGCCTGCGGGTTCATCGGTAACGCTGACGTTCACGGCGGATTTGGCCTATAGCCTCGCGCCGAATCAACAGGTGCAAAATACGACGGATGTCACCTATACCAGTCTGCCGGGTACAGGCACAACACCCAACCCCACTGGCTCAACAACGCCGGGTGGCTCTGGCGCTTCTGATGGCGAGCGTAATGGCGATGATGGTGTAGGCGGTGCATTGAATGACTTAGCCGCTTCGGCGACTGAGACGGTCACTGTGGATAATGTGGCGCTGCAAAAGACGATCTTCTCCACGACAGAAGCCCATACTTCGGAAACGCCAGATGGCCTCTCTAATGGCAACGAGCGCCCGCTGGCGATTGGCGAAATTGTCACCTTCCAGCTGGTGCTGAATGTGCCCGAAGGTACTAGCAATAACATTGTGCTCAGCGATACACTCATTCCGGGCTTGCAATACATGCCCAACAGCACCGTTATCGCCACCAACTCCGCGTCAGCGATGACCTTCGCCAGCATTGCGGGTGTGCCTACCTTGCCAGCGACAACTAATGTGCCCGACGATAACAACGGCTCGCCAACCGACCTTGGCACAGTGCGCTACGATAGCGGCACGGGGCTGATGGAAATCAACATCGGCAATGTGACGAATAACGATAGCGATAGCGATGCTGAGCAGATTGTCGTACGCTTCGATGCGCTCGTGCTGAACAGTAATGCCAACAATATCGGCCAAATTTGGACGAATGAGTTCAGTGCAACTGTCAGCGGCAATCCCGCCGTAACCTCCAATCAGGTTCGCTTGATTATTGTCGAGCCGCAGGTGAGTGTGGTTAAGGCCGATACATCCGCCACCGCGCCCAGCGATGCCGGCGACCCAATGCAATACACACTAACCGTGACCAACGCGAATAACACCAATACCAGCGATGCCTTTGAAGTGAATGTCACCGATACGCTACCAGCAGAGTTTGACCTCACCGGTGTGACGGTGACGCCAAACGGCAGCAACACCTACACCGCTTTCACCAATAACAGCAACACGGGTACAGATACGGTCTCGGTTGATATTCCGCAAATGGCGCCGGGCGATACATTCACTATCGTGTTGGATGGCTTCGTCCGCGATACGGTATTGGCCAACAGCACCCTCACCAACACAGCTGACATCACCTACACCAGTCTGCCGGGTGCTCAAGGTACGGGTAACGCCACGCCGGGCAATAGCGGCGATAACGACGGCGAGCGTAATGGCAGCGGCAGCGGTGAAAATGACTATAACGACACTGCCAGCATCAACACATCCTTACCCGCCACGCCGTCCATCACGAAGGGCATTGTGGCGACCAGCGATGCCAACACCGGCACTAGCCAGCACGATAACGCCATTACCGACCTGACAATCGGCGAGACAGTGACCTATGAATTGACTGTCACCCTGCACGAGGGTACAGATACGGTCATCGTGGTGGATACATTACCCACCGGCATCACGCCACAATCGGCGACAGTGACCGCCGTCGGCAGCAATATCAGCGGCAGCAACCTCTCGGCAGGCGATACCAACACCTCATCGGCCAATATCACCATCAGCGGCCAGCAAGTGACATTCAACTTCGGCACGGTGGTGAATACGGGCGATAACGTATTAGATGCGCAAGACCAGCTGGTGATGCAGATTGTCGGTTTGGTGACGGATGTCGTCGGCAACGATGGCACAACGGGCACAGACCTCATCAACGATGGTACGCTCAACTATGTTGAACAGGGCGGCCCCGCCAGCACCAACGACACCGAAAGCGTCGAAATCGTTGAGCCAGACTTGACGCTGAGCAAGACGCGCGTTGGTAGCGGTTTGGTGGATGGTAGCGATATGCTGACCTTCCAAGTGACGCTGACGCATACAGCTAGCAGCACCAGCGACGCACATAACATCGTCATCACCGATGTCTTCCCCACCGCTAGCTCGACCTTTGGCGCAGTTGTCGGTACAAATACCACCTGCGCAAACGTGACTAGCAGCTTCACATCGCCGAACTTGACGCTGACCGTGCCGACCTTGCCTTTGTCAACAGGCAGCTGTGTCATCGAATACACCATGATTTTGGGCAACGATGTGTTAGCCGGTTCGACCTATAACAATAGCGTCTCAGCGACTTACGATAGTCTCACCGGCGGCGGTGGCCGTACGAAGACCACCAACACCGCGACAGTGAACTTCGATACCACCACGCCGTCCATCGCTAAGGGCATTGTGGCGACCAGCGATGCCAACACCGGCACTAGCCAGCACGATAACGCCATCACCGACCTGACAATCGGCGAGACAGTGACCTATGAACTGACGGTCACCCTGCATGAGGGTACAGATACGGTCATCGTGGTGGATACGCTGCCCACCGGCATCACGCCACAATCGGCGACAGTGACCGTCGTCGGCAGCAATATCAGCGGCAGCAATCTCTCGGTAGGCGATACCGACGCCTCATCGGCCAATATCACCATCAGCGGCCAGCAAGTGACGTTCAACTTCGGCACGGTGGTGAATACGGGCGATAATGGGGTGGACTCACGAGACCAGTTAGTGATGCAGATTGTCGGTCTGGTGACGGATGTCGTCGGCAACGATGGCACGACGGGCACTGACCTCATCAACGATGGTACGTTGACCTACAGCACTGCTGGTGGCAACCAGAACACCAATGATACTGAAAGCGTCGAAATCGTTGAGCCAGACTTGACGCTGAGCAAGACGCGCGTTGGTAGCGGTTTGGTGGATGGTGGCGATATACTGACCTTCCAAGTGACGTTGGCGCACACGGCTAACAGCACCAGCGATGCGCATAACATCGTCATCACCGATGTCTTCCCGCCGCCGACCAACAGCAGCACGTTTGGCACGGTGACGGCGAACACGACTTGCACTGGCGTGACCAGTAGCTATACCGCGCCGAACTTGACGCTAACTGTGCCGACCTTGCCTTTGTCAACGGGTAGCTGTGTCATCGAATACACGATGGTTCTGGGTAACGACGTTGGCCCCAGCACCACCTACAGCAACAGTGCCTCAGCGACTTACGATAGCCTCACCGGTGGCGGTGGCCGTACGAAGACCACCAACACCGCGACAGTGAACTTCAGTACCGGTGGCCCCGGTTTGCTCAAGGGCATTCAGATGACCACCCTCTCTGAAACGGGTAATATCAATGGCGGCGCCACCAATACCGACTATAACGACGCCGGTATAGAAGACTTGGCCATCGGCGAGGAAGTGACCTTCGTCCTCACTGTTACCCTGATTGAAGGCAACGATACGGTGCGAGTGGTTGATACACTGCCCGCTGGCTTGATACCCGTCTCTGGTCAAGTGGTCAGCATTGGCGGCAACACCACCAACGGCGCCACCAGCGGCGGCAATATCTCCTACATTGGTACGGGTACACCGCTTGCTGTTGGCGATACCGACACCACTTCAACCAACATCACCATCAGCGGCCAGCAAGTTAGGTTCGACTTTGGCGACTTGAACAACGCACCTGATGGTGTGACCAATACCAGCGACCAGCTTGTGGTTTATGTGACCGCGCGCGTGGCCGATGTTCCGGGCAACACCAGCGGCACAGACCTCATCAATGATGGTCAAGTGCAGTTCTCCACCGGCAGCAACAACGGTACGGCGACGGTAGAAGTGGCTACCCCCGCCACAACCGCCACCAAGACTTTCACGCCAACTGAGCAGGTACGTGGCGGTACGGTTGTCATGCAGCTCGTGGTGAGCAACCTCGCCAGTGATGGCGCGACCGCACCCACCTACGACATCAGCGTTGTGGATGTTCTCGATGATTGGCTGAATGTTGAAGATAACAGCAACATCAGCGTGAGCTTCAACGCGACCGCGACCACCTTCGGCTCTAGCTATAGCTTTGGTCCATCACATAGCATCACACCCGGCTTTGCCAGCGGCGTGACTGATGATATCGAGGTCATCATCGATAAGCTGCCGGTGGATGGTGTGGCGACGATTACGGTCACCATGCAAATTGACCCGAATGTCACCGGCTTGCCGCGCACCATCAACAACACGGCGACCGTGACCAGCGACACGCTGCCGGGCAACGATACCGTTGACCGTGATGATACCGATACGCCAAGCGCTACGCTCGACGTGGTCAAGCCAACGCTGCTCGTCGCTAAGACCGATAGCGCCGACCCCGTCAGTGCGGGCGGCAGCTTCCAGTACACCATCACGGTGCAAAATACCGGGACGCCGGACTTCCCAGCCAA
>WGEI01000045.1 GCA_015492875.1 Anaerolineae bacterium
ATGTACTTCAATAAAGCGCATTCATAATCGGCAATCGTGCATTCAATAACCAAACGACGAATTATATCACCCCACCAAGCAAAAGGCCGTTTAACCTCTACATCGCCATTCCCATAAAGCACAAGCGCGCCCTGCACCAACGCACGAATGCGTAACTCTTCTAATAGGCGCGATTTGCCAATACCGCTCTCTCCCCCAATCAGCCACACCGCACCTGCGGCTTCAGGATGGGCGTCTTCATCAAGGGGCGGAATAATTTGTGCTAAAGCATCTTCCAGTAAGCGCAGTTCTTCATCGCGCCCGACGAAACGCGCCGCTTCGATATACCCCGCCCGAATGGCGGCATTTTCTGCAGGAGGGGGCATATTGAGGGTAATACACAGCTCCTCGATGACTTCATAGGCGCTTGTGTAGCGGGCGCGGGGGTCTTTGGCTAAGAGCTGCTCAAAAATTAGGACGAAGCGGTTGCGCTGCACTTCGTCAAGGCCGTACTGATGGGCAACCTTATGAAGCGGGGTCATATCTACAGATTTGTTCAAAATCTCATGTAAAAGCCGATGGGTATTCACCTCTTCATATGGGTAGGTGGCTGTAATCATTTCAAACGCCAACAGGCCCGCAGCATAAAGGTCACTGGTTAAAGTAGCGGGCTGATAAACTAATAATTCAGGGGGCATATATTTAAGCGTGCCCACCACGTTACTCACGGCGTTGTGTTCATATAGCGAGGCGAGGCCAAAGTCCAATACCTTCAGGCGGTTATTGGGCATGACCAGCACATTACCCGGTTTTATATCACGATGCACAATGTGATGGCGATGCAAATAGGCGAGCGCTTGTAGCAATTGGATGAAAAGCTGAACTTGTTCATCTAAAGGCAAATCTTTACCTGCAGCGGTGAAGTTTTGGGCGTCTTTCAGCAATTCCATAGTATAAAATGGCATCCCTGCACCATCAAAGCCGTAGTCTAGCACGCTGATGATATGAGGGTGGCGCAAAGTTGCTAAAACGTGGAATTCACGGGCAAGGGCAACGCGCCCATGTGAGGTGCTTGTAGTGCCAGCAAGAACCCGTTTGAGGGCGACATGCTCATCTGGCGTCCCTCGAAATAAAAGGTCACGAGCACGGTAGATAACGCCCATACCACCAATGTTGATGACATGGTGTAGAATGTAGCGATTATTGACCTTTTCACCAATCATCTACAAGTACCCGTTCACGCCCTTTATTCCCCAAAGTATAGGAGAAAGCCATACCTTATGCAAAACCCCCTCACCACAGGGCAAGGGGGCATGATTTGTTGTCGATACAGCAACGATTATAGCCGCACCACTGAACCGCAATAGCGGCACGTTACTTCTGTTTGGCCAGCTTGAATTTGGGGCAAGACCGCACCGCAAACAAGGCAGTCGGTTGGCGCGTTACGGAGTTGCTCTAGCATTTCTGCTGAAGGCTCAATAGCGCGCTCATCGGTTTCACCGCTAGCCATGCGGCGGATATGCCGCGCCCATTCACGACAATCTTCACTACCTTTGACTTCTACTGTGAGGGCGGCAAAGGGCGCGCCACTACCAAGCTGCATGTTGAGCATATCCTTACCGCCTAGCAGCCCTTTCTTCTCCGCTTCAATAGCTTCGACGCTAGTAACGGGTATCTCCCAAAGCACTTCGGCGACGCGCTTACCGCCAAAACCAAAGCGTCCGCCAACTTTTTCATTTTGCTGGAAAATGAGACGCTGGTCGGTGAGGAAGAGGAAACCTTCTGGCTTATCAGCCCCATCATCCCATTCAGCTTTGGCCGCCATGTAAAGTGACTCGTTTGGCGCAAAGCTAATTTCGGCCTCTTCAGCTAGCTCTAGCCATTTTTCCACTTCTTTAATCTGGCGTTCCATTTGGTCAATTTCGCGGCGTAAGGCATTATACATCCCCTCAACCTCATCATTAGCCGCATCAACGCGCGTCTCAAGCTCGTTTACCAATTGTTCAATCTGCGCCAAGAGCGCTTGCCCGCCTTGTGTTGCGCCATGCGCAGCCAAATCTGCGAACAGGTCGCTGATGGGTTGCAGGGCTTCTTCCAAAGTGGCAGCTTCCTCATCTTGATAGGCCTTCAGTTCCTCATCTACCGCATCCCATTGCTCTTGCAACACTTGCACTTTATTCTCGAAATAGGCACGATAGGCATAGCCACGATCGCGCAAGGCTTGCACCTTTTGTGGCAACGCAGCAGTCACCTGACTTAAACGCGCTAAATCGTTTTGCACGCTCGTTAAACGCACAGCGCGGATGAGGCTATCATAGCGGCGGCGTAGCGCGCTTTTGGTGCTTTCGAATTCAGCAGCCTGCACCTCGTCAAGCGGTTTGGCATCTTTAGCCGCTTCTTTGGCGGCGGCCATCTTGGCCAGCATATCAGCAGCAATAGCCTTCGTTTTCTCTTTACGCGCTTGCCGCGCTTCCATTGCTTGCTTTGAGCCAATCATAGCGGCAGCAAGCCCGCCCTTCTTGGGTTTATCCGTTTTAGCCGCGCCCCCCAACGCGCCGCTGAGCGCATCGGCAGTGGGATTAGCGCCTTCTCCCTTCAGCGCGTCTTCCCAACCGCCCTTGCCAGATTTTTCGCCTTTACCACCGGTAAGGCTATCGCCGAGATTTTTCTTTTCGCTCATAGAGCATCCCTTTGTGTTGGTAGATAAACACTATTATAGGTATATTTGCCCAGCGTACAGGCCTAGTTTTCGCACTCAGCATTCACCAAGTAGAGTTTTTGCTCTGCACAGGTCAAACTGCGCAGGTAACGATTTTCCGCCGCCCATTCACGTGCCTGTTCGGTTGGCCATGGCAAAGCCCAAATAACAACAGACCCATCACGACTGGCCGATACCACAATACGGCCATCAGGGCTGAAAGCAACACTTTGAATACGCTCAGTTTGTTCTTTATAGGCGTAAACTTCGCGTTGGAGTTCGACATCCCATAGGCGCATAGAAACATCGTTAGAACCAGAGAGCGCAAACGCCCCATCTGGACTAAAGGCGACACTGCCAATGCGCTCGCTATGGCCAATGAAGGTATTAATAAGCCGCCCTGTTTCGACATCCCACAGGCGCATAGAATTATCAAATGAGCCAGAGAGTAATCGTGAACCATCTTGGTTGAAAGCCAACGCCAGCACACCATCAGTATGCCCATCGTATTGGCGGAGAACTTCGCCAGTTTGGGCATCTACCAGCAATAGGTTGTTATCTGCCCGCAGCAGCCCGACAGCGAACGTCGTCCCATCGGGATGGAATGTAGCCGATACAACCCGCCCCTCAAATTCAAATGTAGCGATAGGGTCGCCATTCATATCCAGCAGGTAAACGAGTGTGCCGCCACCAACAAGCAAGCGGCTATCATCCAATGAGAAATCAATCCCGCCAACCGCGCCAGACACCAGCGCATCTCGCCGCCAAAGCAACTCACCCGTCGCCACATCCCAGAGCAAAATCGAACCTTCGTCATCACCAGAAGCTAAAAGCGCACCATCAGAGGTAAAATCAAGTTCGTTCACATGGTCATTATGGCCTTCGAGCGTTTTAATTGGGCGGCGAGTGCGCATATCCCAAAGCACGATGATATTATCCTCATAGCCCACCGCCAACATACGGCCATCAGGGCTAAAGCTGACAACGTTCGCGCCCGATGAACGGATAAGGCGGTCTACTTCTAGCACGCTGTTGACATCCCATACCCGCACAAAAGTATCAAAAGCGCCACTAATCGCCACACTACGGTCTGGACTGAGCGTCAACGCATTGACACCACCGGTATGGCCATTGAATTCACGGAGAACAGCACCTGTGACTATATTCCACATGCGCAAGCTGTTATCCCATGATGAGGTGAGAATCGCTTGTTTTTCCGGCAAAAATTCAATATGAGTGACGCCACCGGTATGGCCTTCAAGCTTACGGATTTCCTCAAAGGTGTTCATATCCCAAAGGATGGCAGTAGTATCCCACGACCCTGTAGCCAACACGCTACCATCGGGGGAGAAGCGCACCGTCAATAGGCGGTTACGGTGTCCCTTTAGCACGGCGAGCGGCTGGTCTTTTTCCACTTCCCACACCATAGCGGTTTCATCGTCAGAACCAGAGGCGAACAAGCGACCATCCGGGCTAAAATCAACTGAAACAGCATCATCGGTATGGGCATCGTACTCGCGTATAACCTCGCCAGTTTCCAAATCCCACAATAAAATAAGGCCGCCCGCCACACCAGTTAAAGCGCGCCCGCGCGCTTCATCAACAGCTAGGCTGAGCAAACCGCCCTCAAAACCACCTGCAAAGGAATAGCGCTCTAAAGTGCCAGAATTCGCAGAAGCTGATGACAAAAGCACCTCACCATCGGCAGAGCGCACGAGGGCGGCATTGCCTTCTTCATCGATACGGAACTCTAAGCCAGCGCTTTCAAAATCATATTGCTGTAAAAGCTCCCCGCTTTCGGTTTCCCAACGGCGCATTGTGCCATCTTCAGAAACGGTGAGATATTCTTCACCATCTTCTAGATAAACAGCGCCTGTCACCACGCCGTCATGAGCGTCTTCGCAATAGACCATCGAGCCATCTTCTGCATCCCACAGGCACACAGAGCCATCGCCGCCGGCAGATAGCATCGTTTCACCATCAGGGCTATAGGCGACAACACTGATAAAAGCGTTATGCCCTACAAG
>WGEI01000046.1 GCA_015492875.1 Anaerolineae bacterium
CCATTGGCGTTTGACCGCTAGCCCCCTACGGGGCGACCCCATTCGTGGACAAGGCGTGACCATTGTGCTGGACGACCTGACCGAGCAAAAAGAGCGCGAAGCCCAACTCGCCGAAGTGCGCCGCTATTTGCCCGCCGCGCTAGTGGAGAATATCCACAGTGTCGAAGATTTGGGCGTGAGTGGCCAAGAGCGCGAGATTACGGCCATCTCCTGCGATGTGCGCGGCTTCACCAGCTTCAGCGAGAAGTTAGCGCCAGAAGATTTGATGCGCATCATCAACGAGTATCTGACCATCGCCAGCGATGCGATTAACCTCTATGAGGGGATTGTCGATAAATATCTGGGCGATGCGGTCACTGGTTTGTTCAATACGCAGTTGAACCCGCAGGAAGACCACGCTGTGCGGGCAGTACAGGCCGCGATGCAGTTGATGCTAGATTTGCGCGCCTTGCACGAGGTGTTGCCAGAGGATGCACGGCTCTTTTTCGGCGTGGGTGTGCATACGGGGATGGCTGTTTTGGGCAATGTCGGCAGCGAAGACCGTAAAGAGTTCGCCGCTATGGGCGAGGCGATGGAGGTGAGCAAATACCTAGAGGGGAATGCTTCCGCTGGTTCGGTCATCATCAGCCAAGCGACTTATGCGCGGGTGCGAGATGTATTCGAGTGTGAGCCAGCAGAGGTAATACGCCCTAAACCAGGGTTTGAGCATATCTCCCAACTCTATCGCGTGTTGCGCCGCAAGAAAGGCACAGGTACAGGCTCACTATTGCTTGATCCCGATTTGCTGGATTTAATCAATGAACTGAAGGATGAAGATTGATTCATCGCTTCAGTAAGGGGATAAACGAGCGGGGAGCGCAGAGAACTGTGCTCCTTTTTTATCTCAATAATCGAAGAATTTTGTCACTTGTGCATACATAGAGAAGCGGTTAATGACCCCCTCGCCATTCACCTACCCGTTAGCCGCGTAAGCAAAAAATACTTTTAGCATGTTCTGCCATTTTAGGCTAGGCGGCAAGCGGAAGATGGTTGTGTGGCTAACGGAGCGCCATGTGGGGGAATTGGCGAAGATGCCGCTATTCTCTGTCAATATATCGAGTGCTTGTTCTTCGGCATCAATGTAATAGAGAAAACCCTGACCTTCGCCGCTCGCCAATGTACGGGCGAAGAAGTTGGCCGTGACGATGATAATATCGTTTGGGTGGGTGTAGGGGAAAGTGAGAGACAAGTTCGGTGGTGGGGATTCGCGCAGGTCGATGTCAAAATCCCATGTCATGAGTGCTATAGCCATAATAGCTCCTGATGAGATTAATAAGTATAGGTATTATATAGCTATAATAATAATCCTTTGCCTAGAAAAAAGCAAAACGGGCGGTATATTGTGACCGCCCGTACGCATAATCAGTTTATTGTTGAGGCTGTCTCAATGCTCCAATGGTCTGGCAAGCGGGACAAGTGCCATCTGGCCGGATGATGGCATAGCCGGCCATCGGGTCTTGTTCGAAGTTATCGAAGTCGATATTCCAGATGATAATCAGGTTGATGGGGCGGCTATAGGTGCTGGCGATTTGAATCGCTTCGGCCAGCCATTGTGCCTGCTCTGCCACGCTGACGCCGCTCGCCCAATTGAAACCCTCTGGCAGTGGCGGGTAGCCCTCGCCAGAGAGATAGCCCATCTCGGTCAAGCAAAGCGGGATGTCGCTATTGCGGAATGGCAGGGAGACGCGGTCAAGCATGGATTGGAAGTAGCGGGTCGGATAGTCGGGTTGGCGTGGATCGCCACCAAGTTGGCGCGGGGAAAGAATGCCCTCGTTATAGTGCAGGCCGATGCAGTCGGCATATTGGTCAGCGCCGGCGGCGGCCATGCCCGCATAGTAGCGGTCGTCATTCCAGACAGCCGCTAGGCCGAACGCGCCTTCTGCACCAGTCGGGGCGAGGGCGCCAGTAATCACCATGACCTCTGGATTTTCTGCTTTCACCGCTTCATAAACCTGCCGCAGCATTTCGGTATAGGCGGCGGGGTCAATTTGGCCATTCGGCCATTCGCGGTCGAGGTTCATCTCGTTCCAAACTTCTAGCGCATCTGGCCCCAACTTCGCCAGACGCCCCATGAAACTGGCATAGTGCGGGTAGTATTCTTCGCCCATTGCGCCCAATTCTTCTTTGCTGCCGGTGACGCTGATGAGCACTTTGAAGCCGGCCTCGTGGCTACGGTTGATGCGGTCAAGGGCGACGGTGAACAGGCTGTCGTCGCCGATGGTGAATGGCAGTTGCCATTTCACCCAAGTCATGCCCGCTTGGCGCATGTATTCCTGCGCGGTTTCGTCGAAGTGCAGCACGTGACCGCCGACGGGCACCGGTAGCTCATTGACCACATTGGGGCTGGGGACGACAACCGGGCCGGCTGGCGTTGGTTCGGCGGCGGGGCCGCTGGTGGTCGCGCCATCTGGCAGGGGCGGCAAGGTGGGCAGCACGCCGGGCTGGGCGGGTTGTGCCTCACCGTCACCCATCGAGACGCCTTCGGGCGCTTGTAGGACGCGCACTGGCTCTGTGCCTACTGTTTGCCCTAAGTTATTGACGGCGATAGGGGCAAGCGTGTAATAGGTGTTTGTGCCGTCCTGTAGCACAATGTGCAGGCGCAATTGGTAAAAGCCATCGCTGACCAGCGTCGTCGCCCATTGGCCGAGTGAGGCGTTGTTGACTGGCGCGCGCTGTGGCAGGCTAATCGGTATCCACAGCGGGGGTTCACTGCCATCGGCGGTATATTCGCCCACTTCAAGGAAGAAGCTATCGAGGTTGGGCAGGTTGACCGTGCCGACAACATCCACCGTGCCGCTGACGGTATTTTGCTCTGGTGGCCAATTAATTGTCACCGTGCCGCTGTCTTGTGCCACGACGCTGAGGGCAATCGTGGCGATGAATAGACTGGCTAGTGTCAAGAATAGTTTTCGCAGGGGGGTATTTACTCCATCATACTACCTAGTGTTAGTTATAAGACTAGCGGTTCTCAGCAGAGAATCAATGCTATGCTGCCGGGCGTCAGGATAGCGCCCGTTAAAAGTAGCCTGCATCGGGCAAAAGTACCCGATGGGCACTTCTGGGGGGTGTAATTTATGGAGGATTATACCATGCTGCGGCAGTAGTGGGGGAATTGGGGTGGAATCATAACCCAAAAGGGCGGCCTCGTGAGGAGACCGCCCCGTTCAGGGAGTGCTATGTCGGTTAGAAAGTTTACATCATGCCGCCCATATCGGGAGCAGCGGGCGCTGCGTTGTTCTCTTCCGGCGCGTCGGTGATGAGCGCTTCGGTGGTGAGAATCATCGCGGCGATGGAAGCGGCATTTTCGACGGCGCCACGGGTCACTTTGGCGGGGTCGGGAATACCCATTTCGATCATGTCGCCATATTCGCCAGTGATGACGTTGTAACCCAAACGCTGTGATTTCTTCTCTTTTTGTAGACGGCGGACGCTCTCGATGATGACGGCGCCATCTTCGCCAGCGTTGGCGGCAATCTTACGCATCGGCACTTCGAGGGCGCGGCGCACGATGTTGACGCCAGTCTGCTCGTCGTCATAG
>WGEI01000047.1 GCA_015492875.1 Anaerolineae bacterium
CCCCTATCGCCAATTGCTAACAGAACAATCGTGGCTGTTGTGACGAATAAAAGTATATGGTCAGGGTCGCTGCAGATAACTAATTGCCGCTTACGCATAAAGCGGTAGATGAGCTTGCCGAATTCAATCAGCACAAAACTAGCCGTCAACATCACCAGCAGGCGGTAAAGGCCAAACCATTGCGATTGCGGGTCATTTTCATAGAGGGATATATGCCCATCCAACAAATCCCGAACCAATTCCGCCGCATGGGCTAAGCTATCGATAGGCTGTGTTAGCCAGTAATTGAAAACCGCCTGCTGAAATTGCGCGCTATTGGCAGCATGTTCTTCTGTGTTGATATTTGGCCAAGCATCGGGCGTGAGGGGGGCATTATTTGGCTCTTCCGACCAACCATTGTTGGGGGCTTGTGGCCATGCGCGAATGAGATTGACGCCGCTGTGATTGGTGAATACAAGCTGTTGGTGTTTCACCAGTAAATAACCGTGCCATAAGCCAGAAAATAGGATGACTGGCAAAAGAAAAGTGATGAAATGGCGCAATTTCCCCTTTTGCTTGAAGGCGATGAAAGCGGCAATAAACACAAATGGCAAAATGAAAATCACAAAGGGGCGCGTGAGTTCAAACATGGTCAGCCAAAAGCCAGCGAGAAAAGCCCATAAATTGCGCCGCTTCTCGCTTTGGGTATAAAAACGCATCGATAATAGCGCTAGCAAAAAGAATAACGGGTAGAAAATATCGTAGTTTTGCGGGTTGCCGGGGTGGATGAGCACGGTCATATAGAGGAAAACCAGACCAACGCAAAACGATAATATCATACGTAGCCATGAAGTGCTGGCCACAATGAGCGCGGCCATATATACGGCGACGAGTGCAATACGATAGGCCAGTTCGGTGATGAGTTGGGGAGAGCCAAGAAAGCGAATGCTGAGAATTTCGGCGAGGCCAATTACAGGCGGTATAGGGATGCGCAAGTTGGCATAAAAATCCACAATGCCTTGTAGCGATATATCTTCAAAATAACTGGGCATGTAAACGTGCATCCACGTAATCGCAGGTTCGGATGTGGCCTCTTTCACCCATAACCCGCCGACTATGGCCATAACAACCAATAAAACCCCTAGCACTGTTTTTCGTTGAAGCAGTATCTTCCCCATTTGCACACCCTTCAATTTAACTTAGTAAGCCCTAACTATTGTACTTCAAATCGTGCTGTTGAGGGCGTTATGCAAAAACAGCAGACTTATTCTGGCAATTTAAGGCGCTTTTGGTCATAATGGGAGGCGCCATGGGTAGGGTTTTGCGGGACTTAGTCTTATGCCAACTATAAAAGATGTTGCACGGGAAGCAGGGGTTTCTATTGCGACTGTTTCTTATGTTCTGAACAACAAAAGCGATTCGATTAGCGAACAGACGCGCAATTTAGTTTTAGAAGCAGCACGCCGCATCGGATATACCCCCAACATCACTGCGCGCAATTTGCGCTATAGCCGTACGGGTTTAATTGGTTATGCTTGGCATACTGTGGCAGAAGGGCAAGTGAACCCGATATTAGACCGATTTACTTACCATCTCGCCTACGCTGCGGAAATGGCAGGCTATCACATTTTAACGTTTATCCAGCCGCTAGAAGAGCCGCAAGCGGTCTATGATGATTTATCGCGGGCAGGGCGTTTAGACGGTTTCATTTTGGCAGGCATAAAATATGATGACCCGCGCGTCAATCTATTACTTGAGCGCAAATTCCCCTTCGCGGGGTTTGGGCGCTCTAACCCAGAACTCAATTTCCCCTGGGTCGATGTTGATGGCTATGGCGGTGTGAAGAAAGCCGTGCAATACCTGATAGAGCTTGGCCATCGCCGTATTGGTTTTGTGGGCTGGGGGGAGGATTTATCCGCCACATTCAGCGAGCGCTTAAAAGGCTATGAAACCACACTTCAAGAAGCGGGCTTACCCATCCCCGATGCGTATATGTACTATGGCGAACATAGCGAACAACTTGGGCGAGATGCCTTTGATTACTGGTGGCGATTGCCCGAAGAGCAGCGCCCAACGGCAGTTATGGCGGTCAGCGACTTAGAAGCCATAGGCCTCATGAACGCCGCAAAAGAGTACGGTTTGACAATAGGCGAAGATTTATCCGTTATCGGGTTCGATGATGTGCCGATGAGCCAGTACCTCAGCCCGCCATTGACGACATTGCAGCAACCCATTCCAGAAATTGCTGAAATTCTGATTGATATGCTGACAGCTATACTCGACCGTCGCAAAGCACAATACGAAAGCCAACTGGTACAGCCGCTACTCATCAAACGTGGCTCTTGCGGCACACCAAAAGCATAAAACAGACTTTGGAACAAGACTATATCTGGCTATAATACTTTAGGGCGCCGTGTTGCGCCCTGATTACTTATCATGATCATTGATGGACACTATGAAACGACGCTTATTCGTTCTATTCATACCCTTACTATTCCTCATCGCTTGTGACCCGCTAGCGCCAACGCCGCCAACGCCGGTCGTTGTCATTGTCACTGGTGTGCCCAGCGCGACGCCGCCACCAACGCCAACACCGCCGCCAACAGCAACCCGTACCCCGCCGCCCAGCCCGACGCCTATCCTCACGCCATCGCCAACGCCGTTTCCCTGTGATGATGATAGCGGGCAGTTCGTCGATTTTCGGGAGAACTTCAGCGAGGTTGCGCGCGAGAATTTGCGCTTCCGCGTATACTTACCGCCTTGCTATATCGAGTCGCAAGTGCGATTCCCCTATGTCATTTTGTTGCATGGGGCTGGCTTTGATGAAAGCCAATGGGATGATATTGGCGTAGACGAAGCCCTAGACCAAGCCATACGCTTAGGGGTGTTGGGGCCAATGATTTTGGTCATGCCATACTGGGGGCAAATCGGCCAACTCAACCAATTCCCGCCAGACCCGTCCTATGAAACGGTCATTTTAGAAGAGCTATTGCCCACGATAGAGCGTGACTTTTGCACGATTAATAACCGTGACTATCGCGCAATTGGTGGCATTTCGCGCGGGGGGTTTTGGGCCTATAGTATTGCTATGCGCCATCCAGATATTTTTGGCAGTGTGGGCGGCCATAGCGCATTTTTCCCCGATAATACCGCGCTCGTGCCGCCAGCGTTTAACCCGCTGGAACTTGCGCTTAACTCATCATTTCTGGAAGAGGCCAACTTGCGCATGTATCTGGATAATGGGGCGAGCGATAGCGCCGGCCCCAGCCAGCAACGCTTTAGTAGCCGTTTGACTGAGCGCGGCATCCCACACCAGTATGTCATCAACCCCATTGGCGAACATGATAACAGTTACTGGTCGGAGCATGTGGATGAGTATTTGACCTTCTACGGGAGGAATTGGCCACGCAGTTACAGCGAATTGCCGAGCTGTTTACAACCCAGCCCATAAACAAGGGGGGCGCTCCATAATCGCGGCAGCGCCCCTATTCGCCATGATATTGGTGGGTAGAGTTTTATTCTGGCTGTTTTTGAGCATGCCACGCTTGAACGAAGCGCGTGCCCTCGTCGATTGACCAGACAATCCGCTTGCGTGCGATTTCTGGTGAGATGCGCATCGTATCGCGCAACAACTCCTCTTGATAGGGGTCAGAAACGACCAACGCAACAGGATGGTCTTGGGTGTTATGGGCTAGATTGCGCCGCTTGCTGATTTTCCGAGCGGCGGCAAGGTTGCTATCCAAAAATCCAGTTACCTGTGAAAAATCGAAGATCTCGCCTTTAATCGCCTCGAAGCCAATGGCATTAGCAAGGCTAGAAAGCCAGTTATAGACATCGATTGCGGCTTTGTCGTCCAACTCACCTCGATAAGTGATATAGGCAATTTGAACCTCATCATCATAGTAAGCACTGGCAAGCGGCGTTTCCAACGGTTCAATGCTCATTTGTGTTCACCCTATAGA
>WGEI01000048.1 GCA_015492875.1 Anaerolineae bacterium
ATCCTGTGCCAATGACGGCGCAACGGACACAATAGCGAAGATAAAAAGTAAGCTCAGGCGCATCATAACAGCATCTCTCATCAGGCTTCGTTTTCACTCTTTTTCACTCTAATGTAATTCTAGGGGGAAGTGGCTATGTTGCAAGTAACAAAACAGCCGCCAGCATTTGACTGACGGCCATTTGGGTTCGTTTCTTTGGTGTGAAGGAAGTCGCTTACTTGACTTCGACTTTCGCGCCTTCTTCTTCCAGCTTCTTCTTGGCATCCTCGGCAGCTTCTTTGGTGACGCCTTCGAGAATGGTAGCCGGCGCAGATTCGACGAGGTCTTTGGCTTCCTTCAGACCCAAGTTGGTGATAGCGCGCAGCGCCTTGATGACGTTGATCTTCTTCGGCCCAATGTCGGCCAGCACCACGTCGAACTCGGTCTTTTCTTCTTCTTCAGCAGCGGCAGCGCCCGCAACAGCGGCACCAGCAACCATCACCGGAGCGGCAGCAGCGGCGGTTACGCCCCAGGCCTCTTCCAGTTTTTCTTTGAGCTGAGAGGCTTCCAGAATGGTCAGGCTGCTGAGTTCTTCTACCAGTTTATCGAGATCGGCCATTGTTCAATCCTTTCACAGAGTTTGCCGCCTGTTTTTACAAAGCGGCGTAATTTGCAGACGGGAAAACTAGATAGCGTTATATCGCCTTAAGCGGCTTCGCCGCCCTCTTTCTCTTGCACATAGGCGTGCAAAACATTGACAATTTGGCTCGTCGCGGCATTGAGTACACTCACCAAGCCAGTAGCCGGTTGCACCACCAGCCCGGCAATCTGCGAACGCAGTTCGTCGAGCGACGGCAGTTTGGAGTAAGTCTCCACCTGCTTGGAATTGAGCACTTCTTCGCCCATCACACCGCCGCTGACCTGCGCTTTCTCTTCCACGGCGTTGGCTTTATCTGTGATGAAATCTAAGATCGCTTTAGCCACGCCAGGGAAGTTGCCCTCCGAGAAGGCGACGCTGGTTGGGCCTTTAAGCAGCTCTTCCGGCACTGTCCATCCTGCTTGCTGCAAGGCAATGCGGAATAGGGTATTTTTGGTGCGGACATATTGCCCTTGAGCTTCGCGGATTTTGGCGCGCAGCGCTTCTACTTGCGGCACGGTCATGCCAGTTGTAGAGACGACAACGAAACCATCCGCATTCTCAAGAAATTGAGTGTACTGAGCGACGAGTTCTTCCTTGCGTTGACGCGAAATAGCCAAGACTCGTCCTCCTTCACATAGGCCTGTATTGGCCAGAACAAGAAAAGCGACCCGCATATGCGAAGGCCGCCTTAATCTCAAACCATAGATACATCCACAACCCATATATGGTTATGGTGAGGTTCTCTTAGGCCTTCACCTCGGCGGGAAATTAAGCTCATGATGAGCACCCGCTGTCTGCGGCAAAGTCGCTCTATAAGGTTATTACGAACCGTCCCGCATTATAATGCCCCCGACTATGGTGTCAAGGGGCGAACGCGGTTTATGGAGTTTCGCCCTGCTCTAGGATGCGTTGTTCAAAACGGGCGAGCGCATCCTGCAAACGTTGCTGGCGCAGGCTATGGGTTAAATCGCCCCGCGTGCGCTCTAAAACGCTGCGGACAATATCCGTTTGCCGCCGTAAACCACCAGTAATCGCATCTGGAAAATCGAACGTCACCAATTCATCATAAATCGCATCCATCCACGCCAATAAGCGCTCGGCCTCATCGCTGTGCGCCACTTCTCGCCGCAAAATATCGAGGATGAAGCGACGTAACTCTGTCGCCGCTTCTGCCAGCCCGCGCAAGTAGGTTTCTGGCTCTACGTGCAGAGTTTCTGGCTGGGGCAGGGGCTGCTTACGAATAATGGCGTAGGTAGCGAAGGCTTCTGCCACCTCTTTCAGCGCATCTTGTGTGTATCCCGTATAGTACAAGTCAGGGTAATTCTCGACAGCTTCTCGTAGCGCCGCCGCCATCTCCCGAACAGTTTCTAACTTACTATCGGCGCTTTCCCAATCGCGGCGGTGAATAGCCCGAATGCTCTCTGAACAATGGCGGATGAGTTCGCGGGAACGGCTAATGGCCGCATCTCTGGCGCTATTTTTTGCGGTCATCACCGCCCGAATACCTTCGGTGATGTCGCTCAGTTCATTCATCGGATTTATCTCCATCATCCCCATCATCGGGCTTCACACTGCCGAATAGCTGCTCTGCCAGAGATGGCGGGCGGTTAGGGGTTTTAATCTCCCCATGTGTGGCCTCGTAGCGGGCTAAATTATCGCCCAGCGCCTTCAAAAATAACTTGGCATTGGTTGGCGTCATCACAACGCGTGATTGAATACGGGCGCGCGGGTCATTGGGCATAAGTTGGACAAAATCAAGCACCACTTCGTTATGGGTATGGCTGACAATAACAGCATTTGAGTAAACCGCATTCAGCGATGCAGGAACTTCTAAGCGGATTTGTCGTTGTCCGCCTTTATTAGGTTTTCCCGGTGTATTTGTCATGTTTCTTGTCCTAGATGTGAACAGGCGAAAAGGATGGCGTTTGGTAGATACGCCACCCTCATTATACAACGCTAGAGTTAGGGTCTTGAAAGACTAAAAGGGGATGTCATCAACATTGGATGGGGGTGGAGCAAAATCGTCAGGGCGACCGCCTTGTCCATCACGCCCACTGAGGAATTGTACATCGCGCGCAGTGAGTTCTAGCGTGGCTGTGGGTTCGCCAGCGGGGTTAGTATACGCAGATGCACTCACCGTGCCTGTGACCATGATTTGCATGCCTTTGTGCACATATTGGTTGCAGGTTTCTGCTAGCTTGCGCCACGCTGTCACGCGAAACCATGTTGTTTTTTCACGGGGTTCATTCGTTTGACGGTCTTTCCAGCGTTCGGTAACCGCCACAGAAAATGAGCAAACTGCTGCGCCGTTATCTAAATAGCGTATTTCTGGGTCGCGACCCACATTGCCGATGATAATTGTATACTGATAGCCGGCCATGACCTTCTCCTCGTTTAGCTGCACCTATCGGAATAATGCAGCATGATATTCTCATATTGCTCTATTATAGCAATAGCAGGCATAAAAAACACCGCTTCAGAACATATATTCTAACACGAAATCAGTATTTAGACGATAGGGAATGCGCTAAAATGAGGCAGTTATGCGCGGCTAGCCAGTAGCGCTTCATGATAAGAGCGCAGTTCCGCATACAGGCTATCGGCGACTTGGCAGAGCTGTTCAACAACTTCACGTTGGAAATCGTTCAACGGGCCACTGACTTCCATCAGCAAGACATGCCCATAGCCAATAATAACCGTTAACGGGCTAAAAGCGTCGTGGTTCAAATAGCTGATGAATTGCTTGAGCGGCAGCTTGACGCTGGAAAAATACTCATTCTCAAATCGTACAAGCTGGCGGTGAATACTTTCCAGATGATCTAGTTGCTCTTCATTCAGTGATGCGGTATCCATGAGCAGAGCATCAACAAAGCGAAAGAGCAAGTCAATATAGAGCGGCACGTTATTCATGCAAGAACTCCACACTTTGTTACAAAACATTATAAAGCAGGATGTATGCCATTTAATGGGCGATTTGGTTTTAATATGGTCAGAATTGGGCAACAAAAATTTAACAACAATGAATTTTACGCTTGAAATCGCCTTTTGTGTTGGAATGTTGTTATCTGAGATGAAAAAAAGCCCCCTGCTATATAATTCGAAATAGCAGGAGGCCGCCGCGAATACAGAAAGGCGTGCAGCAATCACATCACGAGGTTGAATAAGTACCCCGTTATGATGATACCTGTGGCGACGACCCCGACAAATATCACCAGCAGGCGGGGTTTGAGCACCCGTCTCAATATGATAATTTCGGGCAAGCTCAGTGCGACAACAGACATCATAAAGGCTAGGGCTGTTCCTAAGGCCGCGCCTTTATCTAACAACGCGCTGATAATCGGAATCATACCCGTCGCGCCAGAGTAGAGCGGTACGCCAAGCACGACTGACGCCGGCACTGCCCACCAGTTATCTTTCCCTAAAATAGTGACCATCAACTCATCAGGCACAAACCCGTGTATTAAAGCGCCGATGCCAATCCCAATGATGACGAAGAGCCAGATTTTGTTGAGGATTTCGCGGGTCTTTTCTGCGCCTTCTTGAAAACGCTCGCGCCAAGTGGGTTTGTTCTCAATTTGTCGTAAACTTCCTTGAATTGGTTTTGCCTTCACTTTGTAGACAAAATCTTCCACAT
>WGEI01000049.1 GCA_015492875.1 Anaerolineae bacterium
CCTTGCATGTTGGAAGGCACTGCGGCAAAAGATATTGAACCATTGTCCATGTTGTTATCTTTAATCGCCGCGCCAGAGACGAATGCCCAACCTGCTGGTAGTTCAACGCTGATTGTACGGCCAGACATGGCGTCGTTAATGCGCGCGCGCCCATCAGCAGTATTGCTTGTGCTGCTAGCGCCTTCTTGTGTCGGTGTTGGCTCTGCACGGCTTGTCGTTGGCGTGGATGGATTGGTTGATTGGTTATTAGACGATGTCGCATCACCGCAGGCTGTGATGACAAGCACGATGACTAGCGAGAATACCCCAAATATAGACCTATAACGCATTGAAAGCCCCTTTACACTCAGTTCTACAGGTTATTTTACCCTGTTGTTTTCATCCCTGCGGCAACGCCGTTGATGGTTGCGAGAACCTCGCGCAATACCGCGCTATATTCTGGCGCTTCTGGCGTTAGTGAGCGCAGTTGTTTTAATAGCGCCACTTGAATGAAGTTTAGCGGATCAACATAGGGGTTACGGCGTTCGATGCTACGTTGCATCACTGGGGTGCGGTCTAGTAATTGTTCCTGTCCAAGCACCATGCACAGCATTTTTGTTGTCAAGCAATGTTCTTCCAGAATATCGCTGAACATCAATTGGCGAATAGCATCATTTGGAACTAAGTTGGCGTATTGCTCAGCAATGCCCATATCCGCTTTGGCGACATCCATCTCTACATTTTGAATAAGCGCACGGAAGAATGGCCATTCTGCATACATATCTTGTAGGGTGACTAGGCCGTTTTCATGCTTTTCTACAAAGGATTGGAAAGCCGTGCCCACGCCATACCAACTAGGGATAATGGCGCGGCTCTGCATCCACGAGAACACCCAAGGAATAGCGCGCATTGCCGCAAAGCCACCCTGTTTTTTGCGTTTAGCGGGGCGAGAGCTGATATTCATTTGAGCAAGCTCATTAATGGGCGTTGCCTCCTGCCAGTATTCGAGGAAGTTCGGATTCTCGTAGACAAAGGCGCGGTATTTTTGACGGCTAACTTCTGACATGAAGTCCATAGCATCACGCCAGATGCTTTGTATTTTATGTTGGCCAGTTGGTGCGCCCAATGCGATGATGGCCGCGTGCATGACCTGATGAAGATGGCGGCGGGCAATCTCGCTATTGCTATAGCGATAGGCAATGACTTCGCCTTGTTCAGTGATTTTGATGCCGCCACGTAAAGATTCGGGCGGTTGTGAGAGGATGGCGCGGTTGGTTGGGCCACCACCACGCCCAATGCTGCCACCACGCCCATGAAAAAGCTGGACTGAAACGTTATGTGCTTCGCAAGCTTTGGTGATTTCTTGCTGGGCGGTATAGAGATGCCAGTTAGAAGCGAGGATGCCGCCATCTTTACTACTATCGCTGTAGCCAATCATAACTTGCTGGCGGAGGCCACGCCCGGCATCTCGCGCTTGAAGATACTTCTGGTACTCAGGATTTTCGAATAGGGTTTGCATGACTTGCGGTGCACGATGGAGGTCATCGATAGTTTCGAAAAGGGGCACTAAGTCTACATCGTTTTGAACGCCGACTTCAGTGGCGAATAGTAGCATTGCCAGAACATCGCTGGGATATTGGCTCATGCTGGCGATGATGCTATCGATGACAATAGGTGTATAGCGGCGATGGGCTTCGGCAATCATGCGCCATGTTGTAATGACGCGCTGGGTAGTTTCGCTCAAGTGCTCAATGTTCGTTGGGAATAGCGGGCGCGGATTGGCTATTTCACGGGTTAAGAGCGCTTGTTTTTCTTCTTCGGGCAACGCTTGGTAGTTCTCTACTAAGCCATAGCGCCTGAAGAGTTCATCAAGGGCAGCGGTATGTAAACGCCCATCCTCGCGGATGTCTAGCGGGGTTAGATGCAGGCCAAATAAGCGCACTTTGCGAATGAGCGTTTTGAGAGCGCCATCGGCTACATGAATGCCACGATTTTGGCGCAGGCTCTCGTCAATGAGCAGTAAATCAGTGTGAAGTTCGCGGCTAGTTTGGTAACCATCTTGCTCCAACTTTTCTAGGATTAAGCTCATTTGTTGGCGGTAAATCTCGCCCGGATAGTGTTCTTCTAAGTGTGGATACTGGGCAACAGCATCCCGCAG
>WGEI01000050.1 GCA_015492875.1 Anaerolineae bacterium
AGTGATAATAGATAATCCTATTATCCGGCGTGGGGGCGGGGGTGTCTTTTTTGCCATACCGCCGCGCGCGGTGTCTGGCTGGGGCAGGCGGTCTTCTAGCTGGCTGGCATAGGCCGCGGCCATAGCCACGTACTGGGCTAGTGCGGTTGGCGGCGGGGAAGGGCGGTTATTAGTCCCGTTTTTTGTAGAGATATTTTACTTGATGAATATTCAAGTTGGGTTCACTTTCTATAGTTAACCAACCTGTTGTCCCCCTATATAAAAATATCAACTTCGTAGTCATAAAATATAATCTTTAGCACCTGAAGTAATATGTCAGTATCGTTTTGATCTATGGCTATTAGAAAGTCCCCTCTTTGTATAATATCAAATGCTAATCCACCAATTTTCCAATATTGATTACTTTCCATCACTTTATATATTTTGAATGCTTTTATCATGGCATTGCTCTTGACATATCTACAAAATATTGTATTTCCGACTTTGATAAAGGATGATTGGCTATATCTTGTAATATTCTGCTCTGATCGCTAAGAGCAATTCTATCATCAATATATATGTACCTCGAAAGAAGTAATTTTCTCTATCCGTCGTTGGGGTGGCTTCGTTGGCGCGGAGGAGGTTGACGCGGTCGCATAGGTTACTGTTCGGTAATGATGGAGCATTGACGATAAGCCCAAACAGTAGCAGCAATAGGGTGGTGGCCACCGCCGGGTTCTTGTTGGACGCCGTCGAAGAATGTGGCGCGATACTGTTCAATCAGTTCTAGCGCCTGTTGCAGGTCAAATTTTCGGGTGGGCACAACTGTACCGCCTAAAAGCGCAGCGGCACGGTATAGACGAACAGGCCGCCTGTGTGGAACATGGGGAAGGGTTGACTGTGATGTCACCGTGGGTGATGTTATGGATGATGGTATGGTGTTGTCTATGAGTTGCGCCAGTTCGCGCGGGTGTAGGCGCCAGTTGAGGCAAGTGAGGCTTGCGCCCAGCTAGCTTGCCGCAGGCGAAAAACGCATCGAGAAAGTGCACGTCATCCTACACCAGAATAGCGACACAGTCACCCTTATGGATATCCGCTTCATTACGCAACCAATGCGCCAAACGGTTCGCGCAGCTATTCTACCCCACATAGATAAAACGGTGGTGCGGGAGGTGGTCGGCATCGATGACCGCTAGGCTATCTGGTGTATAGCACGCGTTTGCCGAG
This sequence comes from Anaerolineae bacterium, assembly GCA_015492875.1. Lineage (GTDB taxonomy): Bacteria > Chloroflexota > Anaerolineae > Aggregatilineales > Phototrophicaceae > S146-30. The sequence goes on from WGEI01000050.1 coordinate 1,207, forward strand.
TATATCCCCAATATATATGAGCGCTTATGCCATTATGGTGATGGGTCGTTAATAGTCGTATCGTGCCTCTTGCAGGTTGATGGGACGCCGCAACATACGCCGTTCTGCCCGTGTTTGGGCGCGCAAGTCTGCCCAATGCTGCAGTGCAGTCGCCACGTCATCGGGCATACGGTATACATAGGCGAACTCTGAGCCGGGGGCGGTAGTTGGGCGAGTAGAGACTTCGACAAAGCCGCGCCGCGCCAGCATAGAGAGAATGTTAATATCGTAGGGGGTGAGGCGGCGCTTGCCAATCGCGCGGGCGATTTGGGCGCGTGAAGCCCAATCCGCGCCGACATGATACAGCGCTTCGAGAATTTTGGTTTGATGTGGGGTGAGTTCGCGCATGTGCGCATCAACTTCGTAAACGTCCATCTTAAGACCTTTGCGTGTGCTAGCACGTATGGTTTGGGATGTGCGCAGGGTATCCCTCACGTATCTTTAGTGTAGTGCAATTTCTCCTAAATTGCCAATGAAGACTTGCCCGAAGCCCATTGAAATTGGTTGATTGTTCGTGGCGGCTATGGCGCATAACGCTATGAATGACCAGCGATATGCCATTCACTATTCAGGCGGCTCTGGTGGTTGGTTGGCGGTGAATGTTTCCAGCTTGCGCAAGAATAGAAACAGGTTGATGAGGAAGTAGAGATAAACAAGGGCAGCGAGAATCAATAAGATGCGCTCAGGTGCGCTTTTGTAGCAATGAAAATTTTTGAAAATTAATAGGGCAAAGGTTACATAGATATACGATAACAGTTTTGCTCTTATTAAAACATGATGTGGTAATTTTTTTGAATAACCTTCTTGAAAAGTTTTTGGTGTAATTGTGAAAATGGCGAATAAAAACACATCTGCTTTATATAACCAATGGTGCTAGTTGAAAGTCAGGGATAAATCCATAAGCTTGAAGTAGAACAAACAAAGCTTAGGAGATATCCCATGACTGATAAAGATTTTATCATTGAATTGTTCTGCCGTGTGGACGATATGCTGTTAGATGTACCCAAACATCCACAAGCCAAGATGTATCCCAGTGAATTAGTGACCTTAGGCATCGTTTTTGCGCTGAAAGGGGTGGGAACACGGGCCTTTTATCGCTGGCTAGTGCGCAACCATAGCGACTTGTTCCCCAACTTGTTGGAAAGAACCCGTTTCTTTCGTGCTTTGACCCACCACAAGCGATGGGTGAAGCGATTTATGGCTAAACCGAGTTTAATTGGCCTTATCGACAGTTTTGGCATCGAACTGATACATCCGCGCCGGGCAGGGCGCAGCCAGCGGCAGATTGGGCGTAAAGGGCTATCCAATCAGCGTTGGATAGTGGGCGGCAAGTTATGTGTCTTGCTCAATCATCTCGGTTTGGTAGTGGATTGGGGGTGTGACACGGCTAATGTTTATGATGGCAGTGCCTTTCAGGAGATAGTCGAGCGGGTGGCGGATGAAATGCTAGTGTTTGCTGACCCTCATTTTGTGAGCAAGGGGTGGCATCCGCCCAACCTCAAACCCTGCCGACGTGGAGAATGGAATAGTCGCATGTTAGTCGAGACGTTTCTATCCATGTTGACCGTAGTTTGTCGTTTTAAGCATCTAACGCATCGTGTTTGGGCTTATTTAGAGATGCGTTTAGCCTATACCATGGCCATGTTCAATATCTTAGTTCAGTGGCACGGGCTTCACCCTGATGAGAACGGCTTTGTTCGCCTTTCCATCGCTGAATTCAGTTTATAAACCCGCACCACTGGTTATATATTATCGTGTTTTCCCAAATTCGGCGCACACCAATAAAAAAGGGCTTCTCATTGTGAAGCCCTTCTTGGTTCAGTGCACCTTCTGTTATTCAGAAGTCCCCGCTGGTTCAGCCGTTGCTTCTGGTCTAGCCTCAATAATCGCCCAAGTCCCGCTTTCTTCGTCAAAGCGATAGACCTCGCCAAAGAGATTTTCAATGATATGGTAACCAGGTCCAGGAGTATAAACATTATTTTCATCTACCTGCCCGCCAAAATGATATTCATAGCGTGTGACATAGCCGACTTCTGGCTCTAGCGCCCAGCCGAGCGCTTCCCGCACTTCTAGGTTTTCTCGCCAAAGCTTGCCAAAACCGCGAATGGGCTGGTGTAGCCCTTCAGGCGGCTCAAGTTCAGGGTCAAACTCCATTTCGCCTTCTTCAAAAGTATCATCGTAAATCCGCCACACCCCCTGACCATCAGCATCTTCATCTAACATCACCCAGATTTGATCGACAGGTCTGAGCCAAATCATACGCCCATTTTCAAAACGCTCTTCTGCCACCTGCACTTGGTTGATAACCGGCGTTGGGAAGGGGTCTGGTGTAGGGGTAATTGTTGGTGTAACAGGAACTTCTGCTTCTTCTGTCGGAGTTTCTTGAGTTGTGCCCGCGTCACTATCCGCAGACGCTGCCACAGCAGTCCCTCCTTCTGGTGTTGCTGTGACCACCAGGACATACATGGTCGGAGGTGGGCCTTGGCAAGCGGCTATCACCAAAGCTAAAACAAGAAAAATTAAAACACGTAGTCGCATATAACGTCTCCAGATACGCGGTAAAATGAATCATCTGGATTGTATCAAACGAAATATAAGATGCAAGCCTTGTGCGATAAATCGTTGAGCAAACGCCCACTATACGGTGGCTTATCTAATCCCCAAAACTAACCCCAATGACTCTCGCTGATTTAATCCATGGGTGGTCTGGCGGCACAGTTTTTCTCTTCCCAGCCACCTCTTTCAGGGGAATGGCCTCTGTATGGTCTCCACGTGCTGCGACCATCACCCCATATACACCATCGTGAATAAGTTCGGCTGCTGCTGTGCCTAATCGCGTCGCTAGCAACCTATCCGCTGGCGATGGTGTGCCCCCGCGTTGAACATGTCCAAGAATAGTCACCCGCGATTCTAAGTGTGTGAGTTCTTCCAATTTGCGTGTTAATCTATCAGTATTGCCTTTATGCGAAGCTTCAAGCGTTTTTAAGTGTTTTTTAGCAACTTTCCGTGCGGCTTTATCTTTTACATTTTTAATGGCTTCACGTGCGTCTTGTAGCGCTTTGGCATCTTCTTTGGAAATTGCGCCTTCTGCAATGGCAACGATGCTAAATCCCTTGCCTTGGTAATGCCGTTGGCGTATCGCCTCTGCTACTTGTTCAACATCGTATGGGATTTCTGGAATAAGAATGACATCTGCACCGCCTGCAATGCCAGCCCCTAGCGTTAGCCACCCCGTATTATGCCCCATAATCTCTACCACAATAATGCGGTGATGGCTATGAGCGGTGCTGTGCAGGCGATCAATGGCTTCAGTTGCTATAGATAACGCGGTGTCATAGCCAAAAGTCACATCTGTGCCATAAACATCGTTATCAATTGTTTTGGGCAGAGTGATGATATTCAACCCTTTTTCCATGAGTCGCAGCGCATTTTTCATTGTGCCCCCGCCGCCCAAGCATACTAAGGCATCTAAATGATTGCGTTGGTAAACCTCGACCATAGCATCGGTCATATCTAAGGTTTTGCCACCGACTGGCATTTTATGGGGTTTATCACGGCTTGTGCCTAAAATTGTCCCCCCAAGAGTGAGGATGCCCGATAATGCATTGCCTTCTAAACGAACGGTTCGGTTTTCCATCAAGCCACGAAAGCCATCACGAAAGCCGATAACGCTCATGTTATAAGTGCGGGTAGCTGCTTTTCCAATACCACGTATTGCTGCGTTAAGCCCTGGGGAATCTCCACCTGCCGTTAAAATGCCAATGTGCTTTGTCATCCAGATACTCCCTCATCAGGTTGCGAGTTTGATTCAAACCAGTTTTAGTTAAGCATTATGACGAACCGAA